>NZ_JAGMUE010000048.1:0-30649 GCF_019049165.1 Streptomyces sp. AC627_RSS907 | reverse complement strand
CCCGCTCACCGGGCAGGCTTTGCCTGCCCGGTGACAGTCCGTCCGCTGCGCTCCCGGACTGGCGGGACTGCGTCCCGCTACTGGCCTCCGCTTTGCTCCGGCCAGGGGGTCGGCGGGTCCGCTGCGCTCCCCCGCCTCAAGGGTCCTTCCGGCTGCGCCTCCAGGACCATTAGGGCCCGCTGCCGCGGGCCGAGCTGGCTACTGGGGTGGGGGTCGCTCGTTCGTTTTGGGTTCTAGTGTAGTGGGTGCCTCAGGTTGATGCACCATGTACCGTTGGCAGAAAATAGAGAGATGCTGGGGTGGGAGACATGGCTAGCATGCGAAAAATTCCGACGGGTATCACCCTCAGGGCAAAATACTTTATCCGTGCTCATGGGCACTGGGCCGATCGTGCTGACATAGAGCAGTACAGGGCCCTGTGGATCGAGCACGGTGTCCCGAAGGATCAGATCGACCGAGTGGCCGCGTACGAGGCGGTCTGGGGTGGCCTCGCCCTTCCTCCCTCTCCCCACTACGACGGCGGGCCGCGAACGCTCAGCGGAGACGTACCCGAGGGACCGGCTCCCGACTGGCACTTCGAAGCCGGCCTGCAGCGAACAGCTCTCCCCTACTCGTTCATGATCGGCCCCAACGGGGAGTTCGGGCTCCACGCCGGCAACTGGGTCCCCCTGCACTCCACCGTTGAAGGGTGGGTGGAAGCAGTCGCCCTGGCCGACCACGCCCGCCGATGCGCACGCACCACCAAGACAGTCACCGGTGACGCCGTAGACGACCTCGGCCTCGAAGGGTTCGATCCCGTTCCGGAAGTCGCCGGCCTCTCAGACACCTGGTGGCGCGGAACCGACTCCCTCATCGCCATCTACCGCGGTGAAGCCGAAGTCATGAACGCGCCCCAATGTCAGACCGCCACCATCTACGGCGGCCTCGGCCAGTGGGGACTCAGAGGACTCGACAGTTAGACAACCCCAGAACGCCTCGCCGCCCGACCTCTGCCGCACAGAATGGACATTCGGAATGCACGGCATTTCCCTCAAGGAACACCAGGTAGATCAGCGCGCCGCGTTTCGCAAGTGGGTGGGATTTCCTGCAAGGTCATCTGTGCCCCCGCAGGGTGCCCGTGCCACGATCGTGTCAGCGACCGGCTCGGGAAAGACGATCATGGCGGCCGCGTGCACGCTGGAGTCGTTCGCGGACGGCCGGATCCTCGTGACGGTGCCGACCCTGGATCTTCTCGTGCAGACAGCCCAGGCGTGGCGCCTGGTGGGCCACCGGGCGCCGATGGTCGCGGTGTGCTCGCTGGAGAACGACGCGGTCCTGGGCTCGCTGGGGGTGCGCACCACCACCAACCCAATCCAGCTCGCCCTGTGGGCCGGGCACGGGCCGGTCGTCGTATTCGCCACGTACGCCTCCCTCGTGGACCGCGAGGACATCGACGCTCCCGTGGGCCAGCGGAAGGTTCGCGGGCCGCTAGAGGCCGCTCTGGCGAGCGGGGAGCGCCTCTACGGCCAGCGCATGGACGGCTTCGACCTCGCGATCGTGGATGAGGCCCACGGAATCGCCGGTGATCTTGGTCGACCGTGGGCCGCCATCCACGACAACGCCCGGATCCCGGCGGACTTCCGGCTGTACCTGACCGCGACCCCGCGCATCCTCGCCGCGGCCCGCCCGCAGAAGGGCGCGGACGGCCAGGAGGCGGAGATCGCGACCATGGCCGACGACCCGGACGGCACGTACGGTGCGTGGCTCGCCGAGCTCGGACTGTCGGAGGCGATCGAGCGCGAGATCCTCGCCGGGTTCGAGATCGACGTCCTGGAGATCCACGACCCCTCGCCGGTCCTCGGAGAGTCCGAAGAGGCGCGGCGCGGCCGGCGCCTGGCACTGTTGCAGACGGCGCTCCTGGAGCACGCCGCCGCGTACAACCTCCGTACGGTCATGACGTTCCACCAGAAGGTTGAGGAAGCCGCCGCGTTCGCGGAGAAGCTGCCGGAGACCGCTGCCGAGCTGTACACGAACGACGCCTCCGACGACGACCTGGCCGCCGCGGACAAGCTGCCGAAGTCCTCCATCGACGCGGAGTTCTACGAACTCGAGGCCGGCCGCCACGTACCCCCGAACCGAGTGTGGTCGGCGTGGCTGTGCGGAGACCACCTCGTGACCGAGCGGCGCGAGGTCATCAGGCAGTTCGCCAACGGCATCGACGCCGCCGGGCGCCGGGTCCACCGCGCCTTCCTCGCCAGCGTTCGCGTGCTCGGGGAAGGCGTCGACATCACCGGCGAACGGGGAGTTGAGGCCGTCTGCTTCGCCGACACCCGCGGCTCGCAGGTGGAGATCGTGCAGAACATCGGCCGCGCGCTCCGCCTCAACAAGGACGGCTCCACCAAGGTCGCCAGGATCATCGTGCCCGTCTTCCTGGAGCCCGGCGAGGACCCGACCGACATGGTCGCCAGTGCCAGCTTCCGCCCCCTTGTAGCCGTGCTCCAGGGCCTGCGCTCGCACGATGAGCGCCTGGTCGAGCAGCTCGCCTCCCGCGCGCTCACCAGCGGCAAGCGCAAGGTGCACGTCCGACGTGACGAGGACGGGCAGATCGTCGGGGCCGGCGGCGAGGTCGACGGCGAGGACCAGGAGGACGACACACAGGCCGCCGCCGAAGCGGCGCTGCTCCACTTCTCCAGCCCTCGCGACGCTGCCACGATCGCCGCTTTCCTGCGCACCCGGGTCTACCGGCCGGAGTCCCTGGTGTGGCTGGAGGGCTACCAGGCCCTGCTCCGGTGGCGGAAGGAGAACCAGATCACCGGCGTCTACGCCGTGCCCTACGACGTCGAGGTCGAAGTCGGGACGACCAAGGCGTTTCCGCTTGGCCGGTGGGTGCACCAGCAGCGCAAGGCGCTGCGGGCCGGGGAGCTGGAGGAACGGCGCAAGACGCTGCTGGACGCGCCGGAGGCCGGGATGGTCTGGGAACCCGGCGAGGAAGCGTGGGAAGCCAAGCTCGCCGCGCTGCGGTCATACCGGCGGGCCACCGGGCACCTCGCTCCGCGACAGGACGCGGTCTGGGGCGAGGGCGAGGCAATGGTGCCCATCGGCCAGCACATGGCCAACCTGCGCCGCAAGGGCGCGAAGAACGGCCTGGGCAAGGCCCCGGAGCGGGCCGCCGTGCGCGCAGCGCAGCTGACGGAAATCGACCCGGACTGGGACTGCCCGTGGCCGCTCGACTGGCAACGCCACTACCGCGTCCTCGCCGACCTGGTCGACGCCGACGGCCACCTGCCCGACATCCAGCCGGGCGTGCTGTTCGAGGGCGATGATCTGGCCAAGTGGCTGGAGCGGCAGAAAAACCCAAGCACCTGGAAACAGCTGTCCACCGAGCAGCAGCAGCGGCTGTCGAAGCTGGGCGTGCAGCCCGCTGAGGCCCCGTCTCCCGCCCCGGCAGCAGAGCGTACGAGGAAGATCCCGAACAAGGCGCAAGCGGCGTTCCAACGGGGCCTCACGGCACTCACGCAATGGGTCGAGCGGGAAGGCGCGGACCGGCCGGTACCGCGCGGCCACACCGAAGAGATCGTGGTCGACGGCGAGGAAGAGCCGGCCGTCGTGAAGCTGGGTGTGTGGATCTCCAACACCAAAACCAGGCGCGACAAACTCACCCAGGAGCAGCTGGATGCGCTGCGGGAGCTGGGCATCGACTGGGCGTGAGCAACCACAGGATCTGATCAAAGGGTGTCGGGTCTCGTTACACACAGCTACGCTGACAGCTCTATGCGCAAGGGGGGGTCATGCGGTTTGAGCAGCGGATGTATGCACACGTCAAGTTCCTCGAGTTGATGGCGGAGCTCTACGAGAGCGAGTTCGAGGACTTCTTCCATCGGCTGATGTGTTTGCGCTATCCAGACTTCCTTGACGTGCGCACGGCTGGCAGTCTGGGTGACAGGTCAGCCGATGGTCTCAGCCTGCATTCGCGAAAGCTGTACGCCTGCTACGCACCACAGACCGTGAAGCCGGACAAGATCCGCAAGAAGTTCGACGGAGACCTCTCAGGGGCGGTCGCCAAGCGAAACGGCGAATTCGACACCTTTGTCTTCGTGCACAACGACAGGCGGGGTGTGCATCCTGAAGTGACATCTCTGCTGGCAGGCGCGCGGGACAGCATGCCTTCGCTGCGATTCGAGCAGATGGGCACCCGGCGACTGTGGCACGAGTGCATGCAGCTTGATCAGATGGCAGCCGAGGACGTCCTCCGCTGCGAGATCCCCATCAAGGACACGACTTTCGGCATCGGGATGGAGGACCTGGCGCCGTTGCTGAAGCAGCTGCAGGACATCCGCGCCGAGTCCAACCCCCTGATGTCCCTGCCCGACGTGCCGGTGGAGAAGCTGGACTTCAACCGGATCGAAGGCGCGGACCGGGAGGACCTCCTCCGGGGCATGCGACAGAGCCACCTGGTAGATGCGTTCTACGCTGGCACCCGAAGCGAGCTGGAGCACGACGAGGTGGCGGAGGGCTTCCGTCTGTACTACCAGCAGGTGCGTCGCGACTACAGCGACGCCGACGACGTCCTTTGGCAGCTCAAGATGTACTTCCTCGGGAACGCCCAGCCGCGACCTAAGGTGCTGCGTGCCGCCCTTGTGGTCCTGGCGCACTTCTTCGAACGATGCGACATCTTTGAGACGCCGCCCGCCGGCTGGCAGCCCGGCATCGGGTTGACCGCATGATCACTCCGACGAAGGGACTCGCTCCTGACCGCTGCCTGCTCGCTGTCGGCGCGCAGGTTCTCCTCCAGCTCGATGAACCGCGGACCGTCAGTCAGACGTGGGCGAGGCTGAAGAGCTGGCGCGCTGATCAGGCCCATACCTCGCCGGTATCGTTCGAGTGGTTCGTTCTGGCCCTGGACATCCTCTTCGCCATGGGTGCGGTGGAGCTGGTCCAGGACGTTCTCGTCGCAAGGAGTACGAATGCTGCGCCGTCTGAGCGCTGACGACGCGCGGTTCAAGACGGTGGAGTTCTCGCCAGGACTGAACCTGCTGGTCGCGGACACCACCTCGTCGTCGGCTGAGACCGACAGCCGTAACAGTGCCGGCAAGTCGAGCGTGATCGAGCTGATTCACTTCCTTCTGGGGGCGAAGTCCTCCGGGTCGCTGGCCACGAACAAGGCGCTGCGCCACATCACCTTCAGCCTTGCTATGGACTGGCCGTGGCAGGACGATCCGCTTGAGGTACGACGGCGCGGGAACAATCCCAAGGTCGTGTCGCTGAGCCGGGACGTATCCGGCGTGCCTGCCGACACGCTCTTCGCCGATGGCCAGGACGTCGAGCTGTCCGTGGAGCAGTGGAATCGCGTCATCGAGCGGGACCTCTTCGGGCTGGAGGGTGACCATCCAGGAGTGAGTGGTCGCACGCTCCTGTCGTTCCTCATCCGCCGGGTGTCCGCGCACGGCTTCAACGAGCCGACCCGGACGTTCTCCCGGCAGGCGGCCGCCGAGGCATCGTCGAATCTGTCCTACCTCCTGGGGCTGGACTGGCAACTGGTCAACGGATACCGAGAGCTCAACGCCCGCAAGGCGACCAGAGACCAGCTGAGGAAGGCCGTCAACGATCCCGTATGGGGTCGGATCGTCGGTTCCACGGCCGATCTGCGAGGTCAGATCACTCTCGCCGAGGCACAGGTCGAACGGCTGCGGACGCAGGTTGCCGCCTTCCAAGTTGTCCCTGAGTACGAGCGCCTCAAAGAGCGCGCAGACCAGGTAAGCCGCCGGATCCAGCAGCTCGCCCAGGACGACGTGATCGACCAGCACAACCTCGAAGAACTCCGGGGCGCGGTCACCGAGACCACCGACGTCGAGGTGTCCTACCTCGAGCCGGCCTACCGCGAGCTCGGGGTCATCCTCAACGACCAGGTCCGGCGTCGCTTCGAAGACGTCAAAGCGTTCCACCACTCCGTCGTACGCAACCGGCGAAGGTTCCTGGAGGAAGAGATCCAGGAAATCACCGACCGCCTGGCCGCCCGGCGTCAGGAACGTGCCGACCTGGGCGAGGACCAGGCCCGCCTCCTGCGCGAGCTGGCGGACGGTGGGGCGCTGGAAGCGCTGACCGCCCTGCAGACAGCCCTGGGGCGGGAGGAGGCCGCTCTCGGTGCTCTTCGCCACCGTTTCGACGCAGCGCAGGCCCTTGAAGCCAGCGCCCGCCAGATCACCGCCAAGAGCGTCGAACTGCAACAGGCCGTCGACCTAGACCTCCAAGAGCGCCGGCAGCAGACAGACGAAGCGATCCTGCTGTTCTCCCGGTACGCCCAGCGCCTGTACGGCGAAGGCCGCGAAGCCTACCTCGCCATCGAGGCCGGCCGCACCAGCCTCAGCATCACGCCCCGGATCGACGCCGACGACAGCCGCGGCATCAACAACATGGTCATCTTCTGCTTCGACCTCACCCTGGCCGTCCTCGCACACCGCCACGAGCGCGGCCCCGACTTCCTCATCCACGACAGCCACCTCTACGACGGCGTCGACGAACGGCAAGTCGCGCGAGCCCTCGCGCTCGCAGCCGAAGTCACGGAGGAAGAGCACATGCAGTACATCGTCACCCTCAACACCGACACCCTCAGCACCGCTGCCCAGCGCGGATTCAACCCCGAACCCCACATCCGCAGCCCCCGCCTCACCGACGACGAAGAGGGCGGCCTCTTCGGCTTCCGCTTCAAAGCCACAGGCAAGGCAAAGGCATAACGGGCACCCCGCACCGACCGTTATAGCCGCCGGGAGTCTCTCGGCCGCCTCAGGAGCGGATATCGTCCCGTGTCGTCGTTTCCTGGAAGAAGGCGCGCAGAGGCTCGTCAATGGCCTGCTCACAGCTGCCGCAGTCGGCTGCGGCGTCGAGACGTGGTGCGAGGTCCTCGGTGTCGTGGGGGGTGAGGATGAGCCAGCGCAGAACCACCTGCCGCAAGATCATCCGCAGCTCACGCAGCTGAGTCTGCCTTTTGCTCTCCTCCTGCTCTTTGAGCAGGTCTCCGTGTACATACAAGGACCGTGCGTTGTATGCGTCCCGCACTGCCTTCGTGACGAGTTCGCGCAGCGCTGGGGGGAACAGGGTGGCCGTGCGAGTCTGCATCTTCTTGCTGATGCCGTCGTGCTTGTCGTTGGGACTGGCTATCAGGGCTTCCAGAGCGATGACGTAGTCCAAGTGCAGCTCGTCTATCTCTTGCTCCCATACTTCGTTGTCGCTGGGGGTGCGCTGGTAGGCCTGCAGCAGGTGTCGGGCGGCCCGTTCAAGCCGTCGGGCACGTTTCCTGGGCAATGTGCGGCCGCTGGTTGCGCCAGCCATGACGGCATCGATCCTGGCGGTTACTGCGGAGCAGAAGGCCTGCATCCGCGGCAGATCTGCCGGCGCGAGATGGAAGCTCCCCGTCTTACGGGCTTCGATTTCGACCGGGGTCCCGTGGCGACTCGCAATGGTCTCAATGGTGGTCGGTACGTCGTTTCGGTTCAGTTCGAAGTACCGGCCGCGCTCGACTCTGAACACGGCATCGACGTGCAACAGGTCTTCGCTCCACAGGATAAGGGGGAGCAGCGCTCTCCAGTGGCGGGCTTCCGGTCGAGGACCGACGGTCTCGAACCAGTGGGTCCCTCTGCGGTCCGGCGTACGGTCAGGGTTCGGGGCATGGACGAAGGGCGCACCGATTAGAAGATCGAGGTCGAGCCCGCCCGGCTGCAAGCCATAGAGCGCGGGCATGGGGCCCAGCTGCTTCAGTTCGTCGGTGGTGAAGGTCTGCAGGATGTAGTGCCCCAGCGGAACTCGTGCACCTTCAGGAAGATCGCCGGTCAGCAGCAGCCAGTCCTCGGCACCCAGTGCCGGGGCCGTACAGAAGGCAACGAAACTGTCCGCGACCTCCTCCACCGACACAGTGGCCCCTCGGGCGATCAAACGGGTCGCGTCGCCCAGCCCGGATGCACCCAGAATCACGGACCATCGGGGCAGCCAGTCACCAGTGAGCTTTCCGTACAGGTCACGGTGCCCCGACACCGGCGCCGCCAAGGCCACTGCGTTGCTCAGGTCATCCCACTCCGGCCGCGCTGCAAGCGCTGCGTCAGAGACGGCCTGGGGAATGGAGGGGAGATGACGTGCCTGATCAAGCCAGGCGAGGGCGGCTTGACGTAGCTGGGAGGGGCTTTCCATACCGCACGAAACTAGCGCACCTCCGCTGTCTGCCCCGCTCCGCCTCTCAGCACTCCGGCCAGTTTGCCGCCTTTCCGTGTGGGGCATGGAGAGGACGAAGCCGAGGCCTCGCCCGCCTGATCCGCGATGATCGAGCGAGAAGCCGTACAGCTGCCGTGCGTTGGAGGCCAAGGACACGCCATGAGTGAGACCACGGCGTGGCGGCCTGCGCCGTCGCGTCCCAGCCGTACAGGCACGCGGCCAGGGAGCAACACTAGGCATCCTCACGGGCGACCTGCCGGGCGAGGACGTCGCGGTCGATGTACAGGTTGACGGCGGCGACCACCTCCGCCAGGCCCGTGTCCCCGTACACACAGCACATCCCGCGCGCCGCGACCGTATGCCCGCGTCGTCTGCGGAGCGCCGTTGGGGGCGCGACGCTGCTCGTCCCGATTCGGCGACTGCCGGACACGAGTCCGTCCGGAAGACCCCGCATCGCGAACGTCGGATCGGGATCACCGGATCGGGGGAAGGTCCCTGAACTCCCGTGCCCTCCCACAGGGCAGAGGGGTTGAGGTTGTGGCATGGGCTCGATGCGGTGCGGGGAGGACCGGGGTGTCGGCGGTGGCCGGGACGGCAGCGGCCGTTCAAGAACTCGACGAGGACCAGCGCGCGGCACTCGACGCCTGCGTGGTCGCGGCGCTCGCCTTGAGTAGCAGTGAGGGCGAGGCACAGGGGCGGATGCGGCTGCTGATGGAGTGCCATGGTCGCTACGTGCGCTCGTTCGGGGTCGTTGAGCAGGCACCGTCGTACGAGGTGTTCGCCCGTCGGCTCCGTGGAAGCCGGGTGGCCGATCTTCTGCCGGGACGGCCTCAGGGGTCAGTGCTCGGCAAGCTGTGGCTGCTCGATGACGACGGCATGCC
This sequence comes from Streptomyces sp. AC627_RSS907, assembly GCF_019049165.1. Classification (NCBI taxonomy): domain Bacteria; kingdom Bacillati; phylum Actinomycetota; class Actinomycetes; order Kitasatosporales; family Streptomycetaceae; genus Streptomyces; species Streptomyces sp. AC627_RSS907. The sequence continues at coordinate 21,590 of NZ_JAGMUE010000048.1, read as the reverse complement.
CAGCTTGGCGCTGCACCGGCTCGCGGTGGAGGCCTCTGAGCACGGCCACCAGGCCCCGGGGATTGGTGCCGACATCCGGCATCTGCACAGCCTGCTGCGGGCGGTAGGGATGCTGCCGGTGAGTAGCGGGCTGTCGCGGATCTCCGGCGAGACCGTCCAGCACGCCGTCTTCCGCGCGCTGAGGGGCGCAGGTTTCGAGGCGTACACCCGGGGCCGGGAGGCGATGGTCCGTACGCCCGTCCTGACACGGCGCGCTTTGTCCCGGAACACCGCGTTGGTCGAGCTGGGCGCGTACACCGGTATCTCCCCGACGCGGCAGTTCGGCGGCCTGTGGGCAGCGTGTCCGATGTGCAGATGGACGATGCGGGCCACCTACCGCCCCAACGGCGTGGTGGACGTCGAGTGTGAGGACGAGCGCCACAGCCTGCTGGGCGCCCGGTATCGGGCCGAGCCGGCTGCGGTGGAGGGCTGGCGCCTGGCCCCGTGCGGCGAATTGCGCACCGTGCCGGAGTTGCTGCCCGTGGAGGGCTACGTGGCGTTGCCTTACGCCCTGTGGCTGTGGGTGACGCTCCCGGGCTTGCTGGAGGTCGAGCTGCGCGACCGGCTGGTCGCCTTGGGCGCGGAGGTGCGGCTGTGGCCGTTCGGCGACGCCTATGACCTGCATGTCACTCGTCCCGGCCGGTCCGGGGCGTGGCGCGTCGACGTCAAGACCTGGGCCGACCCGTACGGGCTGGCCCAGAAGCTGCGCGAGGATCCGGAGGGGCCTGGCGAGCTGTGTTTCGTGGTGCCTGAGCACCTGCGGGGGTATCTGCCGTTGCTGCGCCGGGTGGTGCGCGGCAGCGGGGCGCGCGTGCTGACCGATGCCGACCTGGTGGCGGAGGTGGAGGGGGCGTGAGCAGGACGCTTGCCGGGGCTCTGGCCTTGGCCGAGTATCTTCTTCCCGCCCGGTTCCGCGATGGGCGGCAGGTGGTACGTGTCGCGGACGCCCATGTCCTGCTGAGCGGGCACGCGCCGCGTGCCGTGGCGGGTTGGGAACAGTGGTCGGAGGCGGACAAGCAGCGCATCGGCGCGCTGTTGGGTACCCGCCATCGGGAGGAGGCGCTGCTGCACCACGTCGAGCGGACCGTCTACGACGTCTTCCATACCCCGGGCGCGGATGACCCGCTGCCCGCTCTCTACGCGCTCGGGTACAGCGAGCGGGGGCGGGCGCTTGAAGTACTGCCTGCTCACGGGCAGGACCCTTCGGACGTCGCCGAACGCCTGCTCGCGTCGGCCAGGCGCCGACGGCTGCTGCGGGTCGCGAGCGGATCGGGCTGGTCGGCGCCGACATCGCGTGGGCGGGTCCAGCTCGCTTTCCCCGACGAGCAGGGGGTGTACAGGCCGTCTCAGGTCGTGACCGCGCCGTCGGTGGAGTTGGTGGTGGACGCCGATGAGCTCGGCTGGCAGAGCCGGGACACCGACCAGGACATGAAGGGCCCGGCCTTCCGCGAGAAGCAGATCGCGCTGCTGCTGCGCGGGACCATCGGTGGCGGACGCCGCCCTCTGGAACCCGTCATCCTGCCGCCGGGCCGGATGCACCTGCTGAGTGCGCCCCCGGGCGTAGGCAAGAACGTCTTCGGCCGGGGGCTGGCGATCCAGCAGGCGGGCCTGGGCCGCACCACCGTGCTGGTGGTCAGCGACAACGGCGACGTCTACGGCGAGGCCGCCACCTTGCAGCAGGAGCTGCGGGCGGCGGGCGTCGAGGCGACGGCCACGCCGTTCATCGCCCCCAACAGCCGGTACTACTTCGCGCTGCGCTCCGCCGCGAAGCTGGAGGGCACCGGCGTGCCGCTGGCGCAAGCCTCGGCGAGCATCGCCTTCCTCATCAACAACTCCGCCTACGGGTGCGCCGCGCAGGCGCAGCTCGAGGGGCGCGACGCCTTCGAGGCCGGCAGGGAGCCGTGTACGGTCATGGCGTCGGATGCTTTTCGCCAGCCGGAGCGGGCGTTGTGCCCGTATGTGTCGTCCTGCGGGAAGTTCTCCCACGTCGAGGCCGCGACGACGGCCAGGATCATCGTGACCACCCATGCCTGCTTCCAGTCCGGGATGATCAAGGTTCCGGTGGAGGTCGACGGGGAGGTCCGCAACAGCATCAGCGTGCGGGAGTTCCTTCTGCGCCTGGCGTCCTATGTGGTCGTCGACGAGGTCGACGCCTACCAGTCGCGGGGGTTCGACGAGTGCGGCGTGCTGGAGCTCGCGTCCCGCTCCCACCCGACCACGGTGCTGCGGCGCATTCGCGACAGCCTGCACCAAGCGCCGCCGCGGCTGGCGATGGCCGTGCGCCGGCCCCTGACCCGGGCGGTGTTCCTGGCCGAGCAGCTGCTCGACCTGGTGGCCGGGGAGGAGGTCTGCACCGAGGTCGCCCAGGCGCGGGCCCTGGCCCGCGGGCAGGACCCGCGCCGGACGCGGCAGGTCCTGCAGGACCGCAAGCGCTGGTATCAGCCCCATCAGTGGGACCGGCATCTGCTGGAGAACCTGATCGGGGTGGACCCTGATGCTGCGGCCACTGCTGAGCAGGCCGACTGTCTGCAGGCCTTGCTCCCGCGCGTGGCCACCCGGCCGGGCGACCGCCCTTCCTGCGCCGTCCTGCCGGATCGGCTGCTGCCCGTCCCGGGCGTGCTGGAGCGGATGCTCACGATCGACGAGGGCGGGGAGTGGCAGCTTGGCCCCCTCAAGGACGAACTGCGGGAGATCATCTGTGCCGCGCTGCCCGCCTTCTGCGCCGCCGAGGGCGGAGACGACGGGGCACCTGCCGAGTCCACAGTGCCGGCGCAGCGCGGGCTCGACCGGCCAGAGCCGGTGCGGGCGCCCACGCGCACCGAGGTCACCGCGGGCGTCTTGCACGCGCTGATGATGAAGACGTGGCTGACGGCCATCGTCCACACGATGTTCAACCTGACGGACAGGGCCGGCGAACTCGCTGGGCACGGCATCGACGCGGCCTCCGAGCTCGCCGACGCGATCGGCCACCAGGGCGCCGGCACCGTCGTCCCGTTCGGGCCGCTGGGACGCCAGCTGGGCGGGTTCCGCTTCGAGGGGCTGGACGATCCAGGTGCCCATGCGAGCTTGAAGATGGAGGTGCTGCGCGCCGACCCCCACACCGAGACGCAGTTCCTCGGCAGCATCGTCTCCCTCGCCCTGAGCGGCCGCCAGCGTACTGTCCTGGGTATGTCCGCCACCGGCTTCATGCCGGGCGCGGCACGCACCCACCTGCTCGCCCGCCCCGACTGGGCGATGCCCGACACTCTCCCGGGCGGCCTGACCATCTTCAACAGCAGCCCCGTCGCCGACGGGAAGCTCTTGGCCGTCGGCAGCACCCCCTACCGCGAACGCGACCAGCGGGTCATCTCACTGGCCGCCGGCTATGCACCGGGCCTGGTGCGCGACCTGGACCGGCTTGCCGCGGATGCGCGCACCCGGCATCGCGCGCGGGCCCTGATCACCGTCAACTCCTACCGGCAGGCCCGCCTGTTCGCCCAGACCCTGTACGACACCGCGCTCGCCCTCGGGCGGCGGCTGCGGATCTACGTCGCCGTCGCGGACACCCCCGACCCCTCTCTGCCGCCGGTCTGCGACGCGATCGGCCAGCTCACCCGCGACCGTTTCGCGGAACTGGCGGACCTCGACGGCGAGGTGCTCATCTCGCCGCTGCCGCGCACCGAGCGGGGCTTGAACGTGCTGGCCGTGTTCGAGGGCGTCGCCGTGTCGGCCATCACCCTGATCGCCATGGGTGTGCGGCCGGTCATGCCGGCCGACGACCCGGCGGTGCTGGCGGCCAGTGTCGCCGCCCGGGCTTGGCGCGACACCGTGCCTGGCGATGACCCCGCCGCCGTCCTGGCCCGGGCCCGCGCGGCGGCCGACGCGCACCTGCGCCTGAACCTCAACGCGCCCAAGCGCTTCTCCGCCCTGCCCGACGAGCTGAAGTACGAACTCGTCGCCACCCTCCTCGGGCAGAGCGTCCAGTTGGCAGGCCGCGGACGCCGCGGGCAGGCCCACGTCGAGCTCCACTTCATCGACGGCGCCTTCCACGACCCCACCTGGGGATCCGACCTGCCCACCCTGATCCGCGGGCTGCTCGAGCAGTCCCCGCAGGACGACCTCGCCCAGCTCGGCGCTTCTTACGGCCACACCATCGAGGAAATCACCGAGTACGCCCGCGCCCAGCACCTGCTCCCCGCGCTGCGCGCGGGCTTTGACTCCTACCTGGGAGAGTACGCATGAGCCGCCCGCTCGACAGCGTCGCCCGCAAGCAGGCCCGCCTGCTGCAGTTCCGCACCGCTCCCGCCGACCTGGGCGAGGTGATCGCCTACCGGCCCGACGCCCCCGTCATGGACCTGGCCATGGAGCTCTCGCGCGAGTACAAGCGCAACGTCGGCACCGGTCTGGACGTGCAGCCGCCCTACCGGGCGCTGGAGTGTGTCCTGCGCGCGGCGGCGGGCACCTGGGCGCGCTGGCAGTGGAACGACGGCTGCTACGAACTCCTGTGCGCGGCGCCGATCAGCGCCGAGGACCGGCACGACGTGTTCCTCTACTGGGCCGAAGCCGTGGTTCCTGGCCCCGACGGCCGGCGCATCGGCGAACAGCTGGCCGAACTCCTCTCCCGGGCCGAGCCCCGCTCCGCTGTCCTGCCCCCGCCGCCGAGCGCCGGCAAGCGCTCGCGCGCCTGGTGGCCGGGCGAACTCGCCCGCTGGCGCCTCGCCGAGGAACTCGCCGCCCTCGAGTGGCCCCGCAACAACGGCGCCCCCGTCCGTTTCGCCCTGTGCACCGACGGCCGCCTGGCCGCGATCGGCCACGAACTGCCCGCCGCACCCGACCGCAAGGGCATCGTGCGCCACCTGCTGCCCCGTATCACCATCGGCACCGCCGCCAGCGGGCACTCCCGGCGCCACGCGCTGACCGTGAACGCCAGCACCACCCTCCTCGCCACCTCCTGGAAGGGCGTCGCCACCGTCCTGCTGGCCAACCCCGACCAGCCGCTCGTCGTCGCCGCGGCCACCGACGGCCCGCCGTGGAAGCGCCGCCTGAACGTCCCTGCGGTCGCCGCCAGCCGCCGCTTGGCCGCCCTGCCCCGCCTGAGCGCGAACGTGCCGCCCTTCCCCGAGCACCTCGCCGACGACGCCCTGGCCGACACCGCACCGGGGCCGGTCTGGGCCGTCGCCCCGACCAGCGTCCGCACCCCCGGCCTGGGCCGCGGACACGGCATGGAGTTCTTCCGCCGCATCGAGGAGGCCATCGACACCCGGTGCGAGACGTACAGCCACCGCAGCCCCGTCTTCATCGAGGTCCCCGGCATCAAGGTGCCACCCACCGAGAGCGGCTCACGCGTCAGCGGACCGATCCCCCTCGAACGGATCCCCGCCGCCCTGGACGCCGCCGGCGTGGGCACCCTCCTCGTCCCTGTCCTGTGGAGCACCGACGAGGTCCGCGCCCGGGTGAAGGCCTCGATCACCGCCCAGTGGGGCCCCGGCGAGGACTGGAAGGCCGTCGAAGGCGTCGCCGAACCCGTCGCCGGCGGGCGTATCGAGGTCGTCTTCCTCCACGACAAGGCCGGTGCCCTCGGCCATGGACCGCGCACCAGCGCGGAGCGCGAGCGGGACCTGGCGCAGATGCTCGCCCCCCACACCCGCGAGGACACGCTCGTCGCGGCGATCTGCGAGACCGACTGGGACCCCGAGCGCTGGTACCCGAGCGTCGAAGCCCGCGAGAAGGCAGAGGTCGAGGACGGCAAGTGGCCCTCCAAGCAGGCTCTCGCGCGCCTCGCAGCGACCTCCCAGTACATCAAGCAGGCCCCGCCGCCGGTCCCCACCCACACCCGGGAGGGCAAGCCCTACAACGAGAAGTACCGCGCGAAGAAGGTCGCCTCTCGTCAGAGCGGCCTCGACAGCTCGACCGCGAACGTGCTGCGCGAGATCCTCAGCGGCGTCGGCGCCACCGACCACCGCCTCGGCGCCGCGTTCGGGAAACTGCCGCTCGAGAACTGGTGGCACATCGGCATCCACGTCCGCCGCCACGCCCAGCGCCGCACACCCGGCAAGCGCCGCACCACCGAACCGGCGCCGATCACCGCAACCCTCGCCGCCATGCGCCCCACCGGCGGAAAGGACGACCCCTGGCAGATCTGGGCCTACAGCCCCCAGGCCGGACAGTGGCAGCCCCACAGCCCGGCCACCACCGCGCTGCACGCCGCCGACCTCGCCTGGGACGTCAGCGGATACCGCGCCGCCGCGGACGAGACACCCCAGGCCCGCGCCGCCGCGGACATCGTCGAACAGGCCCTCATCGCCACCCGCACTCAACTCCCCGCCCCAGCCCCCGCGGTGCTCTACGTCGACGGCGACGCAGCCGAATACATCTGGGCGGGCCTCACCGACGAAGCCCTGGGCCAGGACCCGCCGCCCGGCATGCCCCGGCCCGCGTCCTGGCTGCCCGGCCACAGCCTCCCCCCGCGCCCAGCGCCCCCTGGCCACCATCCGTGTCATCGGCGACCTGGAACGCATCGGCCGCCCCACCGGGGCCCACATGCGCACCAGCGACGGCACCTGGCGCGCCACCGACACCACCAACAGCCTCTTCCAACTCGCCACCGACGACGGCGCCATCACCTACCCCGACTTCTTGCTCGTCAACGTCCCCCGCACCTGGGCCGCCGGCCCCGCCGGCCGCTTCGGCAAGGACGAGACACGCTTCGAAAGCAGCAGTCAGAACAAGAACGGCTACGCCCACACCGCCACCCGGTTCACCGTCATCGCCCAGAGCCCCGACGCCGACTGCGACCTCATCGGAGCCATCGCCGCCGTCCTCACCAACCAGGGCATCACCTCCGACGTCCGCCAAAGCACCCCCACCCCCCTCCACCTCGCCCGCAGGATGGACTCCACCCACCCCTACTACCGCCGCACCGCGGAGAGCGCCGAGGACGCCCCAGATACCGCCGAAGACGGAAACACCGCGCAGGAGGAGACGACCAACCTGTAGCCAAGGCGCGCTCACCCCGACGAGGAAGCGCTTGAGGTGCCTTCCGTCATAGCGGATCGACGGTGAGGAGACGTCGGTCGAGGGTCGAGGCGGGCAGTGCCACCAGAACTGCCCGCTACCGTCCGCGAGCAGATCGCCCAACGCTCAGCCGTCGTCATCCCGCTCGACCGAGCACACGCCACACGCGAGTGAAAGTGGCTCGGAACCAGCCTGGGGTCGGCGGGCTGACATGGTGATGTGTCGTGATCAGTCCTCGTGGCGCCGGCGCGCGAGATGGACGGTGATGTCGGAGGCCATCTCGACTCTGTCCGGCAGTACCTGCATGATCTGGCTGAATACCTGCTCTCGCTCTGCGGTCGGCAAGACGAGATAAGCCGAGATGGTGGAGAGATGACCAACGTAGTCGCGAGGGCTCATCGTCACGCGCCGTTCGATCACGGACTGCTGAACGTCGGTGAACCACTTAGACTGTTGCAGCTCAGTACCCGGCCACTGCATCTCATGATCTGGAGGCGTCCCGTCAGGCGACGGAATCTCGTCACTCTCCAAGAATGGTGCTCGCGCTGCGTGGACAGCTGCCTCCACAGCCGGGTCAGCCAGTTGAAATGGCCCGCCACATGAGGCGAATACGCCACCCGGTTCCAGCAGCGCGGCCACGCGCGACCACCGGCCCTCCGGGTTCGTCCAATGCAGCGCTGCTGCCGCATAGACCAGTCCATACCGTTCGCCCGGTTGCAAGTCCTCGAACGCGGCTTGCACCGTTCTGACGCTCGTCGGCACGTGCTTGCGCAGTTCGGCGAGCATGGCCGCGTCAGGATCGGTCGCGGTGACCATGACCCCTCGTTGAGCGAACAGGCGGGTTGCCTTGCCTGTCCCAGCGCCGATCTCGAGGGCGGTCCGAACCGGGCGGCCCGCATGGGCGATCACCATGTCGAACAGCTCCACGGGATACCCCGGCCGGAACCGTTCGTAAGCTTCCGCCACCACTCCGAAACTCAGCGCGCGACCAGACATGCCCAGCATCCTGACACGAGCGGCCCATGCGGTGCTTGATCTTTTCTGGGGGCACAGACGGGAGCTGATGTCTCATGAGACACATCAAAGTATGGAGAACGACGGATTCCGGGTCCTACTTTCCGTCGATGCGGGCCGGGTGTTGCTGCGCTCCAGGCACGGCACCGAGATGCTGCCGGCGTTTCCGGAGATTGAGGCCGGGGCCGCTCATCTGCCGGACGCCACCGCGCTGGACGGCGAGCTGGTCGTATGGGACGCCGCGGGACGGCTCGCCTTCGAGCAGCTACAGAACCGGCTTCAGCGGCGCGGCGCCGGGGCGGCCCGGGCGGCGGGTGAGTGGCCGGCTCACTTCCCTCTTCGACCTGATGCGCCTGGGCGGCACGGATCTCACTCCGTGGTCCTACAGCCGTCGCAGGGCCGCGCTCGAGAAGCTCTTCGCCGAGTACCGGCTGGCCGCGCCGCTCACGCTGTGCCCGTCGACCACCGACCCGGACACCCACGGGAGCGAGTTCGTCTTCGGGCAGCCCGACACCTGGGGCACCCCGGACACCCACACCGTCACCGGCACACGCCTCTACGGCACTGCCACCGCCCGGTCCTGGGACCGGCTCCACCCCAAGCTCACCCACCGCTCGTCCTGGGCCGCGGCCGACGCCACCCTTCCGGTCGTCGAGGGGACCGTGATCCGCCTGGACATCGACCACCTGCCCAGCGGAGCTACCCCGAAGCCGGTCTGGCTGTGGTGGTCGGGAACCGACGCCACAGAAGCTGACACCAACCGGCTCTGGCAGGCATACCTGCGTCGTTTCGACATCGAGCACACCTTCCGCCTGTTCAAACAGACCCTCGGCTGGACCTGCCCGAAGATCCGAACCCCCGAGGCGGCCGACCGCTGGACCTGGCTGATCCTCGCCGCCTACACCCAGCTGCGACTGGCCCGGCCGCTGGCGGCCGACCGGCGCCGCCCATAGGAGAGGCCTGTCTCCCCGGACAGACTCACCCCCGCACGGGTCCGCCGCGACTTCCGGCACATCCGCCCGACGGCCGGCTGCCCGGCCCAAGCACCGAAACCCACCCGCCCCGGACCGGGACGGCCTCCCGGCCGCAAGAACACCCGACCCACCCCACGGCACGACGTCCACACACCTCGCAGAACGGGCGCCACCACGTCCCGGACCAAGAAGTCGATTACCCCGCGACCCCGCCACACAGGTTAAAGATCAAGTTAGGCGTTGCGACGCCTACTTGAGGATCAGAACGTCATCGCGGTCGGAATATGAGCCCCATAGAACTGATTTATCATCGCGCTCTCCAGCCCGCAGCGTACCAGAGCATCCGTCACCAAACTGCACGATGATTTCACTTCCGCCATTTCCTTTAAGCAGGCTCCACGAACCATCTCCCGACTTCTCGCGTACGCCCCCCAGCGGACATTCAAAATACTCTAGCTGCAAATGGATCGCAGAGAATGATCCATTCTCCCTGAAGGTGACTTTCGCGTCATCCGCCACCCATTCGCGTACTACCTGCTGACGCTGAACTTCGACGCCCTCAGGGTATCGATCGTAATCGGTCGAGGCATAGCAACCGGATAGCCCGGCAATGCACACCAAGATCGGCAAGATCCCGCGACTTCCCCTTTTTGGTGGATTCCACCGATGATTCGTAGTACAAGCCATTATATTCTCCCAAAACGAAGGCCGGACGCCGACTCTCTGCCCCCGACCTTCGCCTCATATCACGCTAACTAGTTGGGTATGACCACTCGGAATTGAATTTGCATGTAATGGGATGACGCTGCACCGAAGGCTGCGACGAGCCCGTCATGATCGACCCTTTGCACCATTCTGTCGGCTTTAGTGCCGTAACCGGTCACAATGTGCGCAAATGACGACAATGTCATGCTGTTCTCGATGGTGATCCGCGCCTGTACTCCGGTTGAGTTAGCCCGCAGTATTTCATACTTTGCAGTGTAAGAGCCCAGTACGCCAGTGGCAGTGTTGCGGTCTCCCGTGAGAATGGACCCCAGGTCACCCATGAACTGCTTGACTTTGGAATCCTTTTTCGCGATGGAGTTCGACGTCAACTGCCCATCTTTTTTTCCGAGCTCTGCCCATTTTTGAATGATCTCCTTTTTGTGCATAGCGGTGAGATCACTCATCCCCACCTGCGCGGCCACTCGGCTGTCTTCACCATAGGTCGTACTGCCGTCGAGGACTCCGGCAGCCCACTTGAGGCCAATCGTGCGAAAGTCATCGTTTCCGCCACCCAGGACAGCATCTTGCGGATTACATTTCAGCTGGATCGGCACAATCGCACAGTCGCGCGCTTCCAAGTAATCGGGGTGAGCGATACCTGGAGGAATGTAGGGCATCGACACGGGCAAAGGGCCGACAGTGGGGCCAGCCGACGGCACACCGCACGGCGCGAGAGGGACAACACCACATGTGGGTGTTCCTCCGGTAACGCCACCACCGGGGTTACCTGTGTCGGTCTGGTTACGCGGCTTTGAGTAGTCAACTGCTTCGTTGGGGCGTCCGTTGCCCTGCGATCCATCGGGGCGTGTTGGGCAGGGGGTGTCGAATCCCTTTCCGCACGCGAGGCCCATACCGCTGGGATCGGAAAAGGTGAGAGGGTTTTGCGCTGCGTAGCTGTAACCATTCAGAGTTTGCGGCTTGTCGGTTTCCAACAGTGGGTCAGCGCTGATGAACTGACCGATAGCAGGGTCGTACTCACGGGCGCCGATGTGAGTCAGGCCGGTGATGGCGTCTCGGGTTTTGCCGAGGAAGCCCTTGTCGTTGGGCCAGGGGCCATACAGAGGCTTGCCTCGATCGTCACCGAAGGGGGTGGTGTAGCGCTTAGTGAACTTCTGGTCGAGTCGGTCGATGGCGAGGCTTGAGGTGCCGTGGTGGTCGCTGACGAGGAAGGTGACCTTGTTGGTGCCGGTCTGGTTGGAGCGCATGGCGGCAGTAATGCCGTCTGCTGTGTAGTAGCGCTGGGCCCAGGTGGTGCCGTCAGCGCGGAGGTGGAGTTCGGTGGTGCCGGCGTAGAGGACGCGTTCGCCGTTTTCGGTGGCGCGGATGAGGAGGGTGCCGTCGGCGCCGTAGAGGTAGTCAGTGGACTGGTCGCCTTCGGTGAGGCGGGTGAGCTTGCCCTCGTCCGACCAGGCAAGGTCCTGCGTCGAGTCGTCGGCGACACCGGGGCGCTGGGTGGTGTTGCCGGTGGTGTCGTAGGTGTAGGTGCGTCCGGGGTTGGTGCAGTCGGTTTTGGTGGTGCCGGTCAGGGTGTGGGGCTGGTTGGTGTTGGTGTAGCAGTAGGTGGTTTTGGTGGTGGCGGTGCTGGTGTGCTGGGTTTCGGTGGTGCGCTGGCCTGCGGTGTTGTAGGTGTAGCTGGTCCAGTACGGGGCCGGGCCCGAGAGTGCGGTGGCGTTGCGTGGGTCGGTGCACTTCTGGGAGGTGGGGGTCCAGGCTTCGGTGAGGCGCTGGTGGGCGTCGTAGGTGAAGCACTGGGTTTCTGGGCTGCTGGTGCCGCCGAGGGTGGTGGGGTCGCTGATGGAGGTGACGTTGCCGGCCTGGTCGTAGCTGTAGTTCAGCTCTTGCAGGTGGTAGGGGTGGGTGTGGTCCTGGGTGAAGGTCTGTGTGAGGCGGTCGGTGCCGTCTTCGAAGCGGTTGGCGACGTAGACCCGGTCGTCGTCGGTGCCCATGGTGAGCAGTAGCGGTCGGGCCAGGGCTGAGTAGTCGATCTCGGGCAGGTAGGTGCCGATGGCGGTGAGGTTGCCGAGGTTGTCGTGCTGGTAGCCGACGATTTCGGAGGGCAGGCCGCCCAGGGCTGGGTCTGTGGTCTGCTTCAGTGTGCCGTCGATGTTGTAGTGCGTTTCCGAAGCGACCGTGGCCGGCTGGCCAGCTTTCACGAGCGGGTCGTTGGCGGGCAGCCGCAGTTCGGTGTTGGTGGCGCGGCCCATGGTGTCGTAGGCGGTGACGGCCTGGGTGTAGGCGGCGCCGTTCTTGCCGCCGATGTAGCGGGTGGACGAGGTCGGCAGGCCCTTGAGAAGGGTGTCGTAGGTGTAGCCGGTGAGCTGGTTGGCGTCGGTCTTGGAGCCGGTCCAGGTGCCGGTGGGTCGGCCGAGTTCGTCGTAGGCGCTCAGGATCGACTTGCCGCGGGAGTCGGTGGCCTTGATGACCTGGTCGAGGGCGTTGTACTGGCTGGTCGTCGTGCCCTTGTCGGGGTCGTCGGTGCTGGTCTGGCGGCCGAAGAGGTCGTAGCCGTAGGACCAGGTGGCGCCGTCGGGCCCGGTGATCGTCTCCTGGCGGCCGTCAAGGCCGTAGGTGAACTTCGTTGAGGTGTAGCTGGTGCCGGGGCCGGTGCCGAAGTCGGTGTCGGCGGGGCTTTCACCGGCGTAGGTGCGGGTTTCGGTGGTCTTGCCGCGGATGTCGGTGATAGTGCGCTGGGCGGAGCCGCCGTCGAGGGCGGTGGTGGCGGTGGAGTCGCCAGTGTAGCTGGTGGTGGTGGCCCACTTCTTGACCCCGCCCACGTAGAAGGTGCTGGTGGTGGGGCGGGCGGCGCCGTCGAAGACGGTCTCGGTCTGTTTGGGGGCGCCGCCGTATTCGGCCCGGGTGTAGGTGCCGTTGGGGGTGCTCTTGTTGTCGAAGATGTCGGCGAACGACCTGTAGGCCAGGCCGCGGGTGTCGTAGTGCGTATCCGTCAGCAGCCGTCCGCCGTCGGGGGTCGGAGACTGGGTCTGCAGCGGACGCAGCAGCGAGTCGTATACCGCGTAGCTGGTGACGTAGGTGTCGCTGTTGGTCAGGGTGGAGGTGGACACCCAGGACGGATTGGTGTTGTCGAGGTGGTAGTTGAAGGTGACGTTCGGTTTCTGGCTGCTGCTGCGGTTGGGCAGCCGCACCTCGGTGACCCGGCCGAGCGCGTCGTACTTCTGCTCGGTCAGTTTGGCGTTGATGTCGAAGCTCAGCTCTGCCAGGCCGCGGCGGGGGTCGAGGAAGCTGTACGAGCGGTAGCCCTTGGGGTCGGTCGAGACCGTCTTGGTCACGGGGCCGGCGTCGGCGGGTGTGTAAGCGGTGGACGTGGTGCGGCCGGCGGTGTCGGTGACGGTGAGAGCGCGGCCCAGGGTGTCGTAGGTGGTGGTGGCGACGGTCTGCCATCCGGACGGCAGGCGCTGCCCGTTGCTGTCGGCGGTGGCCGTGTAGCCGGTGGCGCGGCCGGTCCAGGTGACCTGCCCCTTGGCGGGTTTCTGGGTGGCCAGCCAGGTGGTGGCATCGGCCTTGTCATAGACGATGGCCGTGTCGGCGAGGATGTCGCCGGGTGCAGTGCTGTTGGCAGGCAGGTTCAGGCTGGTGTCGGTGACCGAGCACTGCTTGGCGACGGTGCGGGTGCGGGAGACCAGGCTGGTGATGCCTGCGTCGGGATTGCGGGCGTACCAGGTGCGGGTGCAGGTTTCGTCGCCGTTCAGGCCGTTTTGGCCGTAGTCGTCGACGGCGTTGACCATGCCGAGGTCGTCGTAGCGTTTGGTGGTGGTGTGGGTGCGCCAGGTGTTTGAGGCGGTGAGGTGGGTGCTGGTGTAGGTGGTGGTGTTGCGGATCCACTGGGCGATGTGGTCGGCGGCGTCGGGGACGGTCTGGGTGGCCGTCACTGTGCGGGTGTAGTTGTGGAAGACGCTGCTGATGGGCTGGCTGCCGTTGTAGGTGATCTGCTGGCGCAGCAGGCCTTTCCATGGGTCGTTGTCGGTGGCGGCGGGGAGGTCGATGTCGGTGTCGAGGAGCGGGTCGACGGTGACGGACTTGGTGGTGTTGTCTTTCTTTTTGTCGCCGTGCATGCCCTGCAGGTAGAGGGAGGCGGTTTTGGAGCGGGTGCCGCCGGCTGCGCCGGTGTGGGCGGTGACCTGGCGGTAGCCGCGCCAGTCTGACCAGGTGCGCTCGTTCTCCGGGATGAAGGGGTCGTCGTTGTGGTGCCAGGCGGCGCCGCTGTAGGAGTAGGCGTATTCGACGGCGGGGTTGGTGACGGCGGCGTCGTGTACGCCGACGGCGGTGACGCGGTACTTGTGGAACCAGTCGATCGCGGCGTTCTCGGCGCCGTTGATGTGCCAGTACTGCGGGTAGCAGGAGCGGGTGTTGGTGTCCGGGGCCGCGTTCAGAACCTCGCTGCGCGTGCACTCCGGCGAGGAGAGGGTCACTGCGGTGATGGCACCGGTCTCGGAGGTGATGGTGGAGATCCGGGGCCTGGTCAGGGGGAGGATGTCGTCGGTGGCGTCGACGCGGTTCGGTCGCGTCTGATAGGTGAACGTGACGGGGTCGACCTTGATGGCCGTGTCGCCGGCCTTCGCGGTGCGCTGAAGGTCGGTGAGGGTGAGGACCTGGTCGGAGCTGTCGCCGATGTCACCGCCGTCCAGGTACTTCTCGGTCAGTGCCCAGGAGTCCACCGGGTCGTAGACGCTGGTGGTGGCGTTGTAGGACGAGGTGTCGATGCTGGTCAGGCGTTTGCGGGTGAAGAAGGAGGGGCCGGCGGCGTTGCATTCGTCGTCGTCCTTGGAGCAGATCGCGTCGAACGGCACGTCGGGCCAGTTCTCGGCGGTGTCTTTGGTGAGGCTGTCGCAGTCGGTGACGGTGCAGCGTTCCTTGTAGGTGAGGGTGACCTTGGCGTCGGCCTTGTCGGTGAACAGGGCGTTCTTTCGCAGGCCGTACTCGATGCGGTCGAGGTGGCCGCCGCGGTCGTAGGGTTCGCTGGCCTTGGTCGCCTTGTTCTTCTTGTAGTAGTTCGACTCCTTGGTGTACCAGTACGTGGTCGCGTTGCCGCGGGTGTCCTCGACGTAGTCGAGGTTCCAGCGCCATGCCTGGGTGAGGGCCCGGTCGGCGAAGGCGTCGCCGCCGCTGTAGCCGGGTTCGCCGGAGTCGTCGCCGAAGACGGGCACGGTCCAGGTGGAGTTGGTGCGCTGGGTGTCGGCGCCGTCGAGCTTGTTCTTGCCGAAGACGTACTTGGTGCCGTCGCCGGTGGTGACGGTCCAGTACTCACCGTTGTCGTCGTCATTGTCGGCGCCGGTGGAGCGGGTCACCGTGGAGGCATCGTCGTCGGCGAGGTGCCAGGTGCCGCTGGTGTTGTCCTTGACCAGGCGGGTCGACTTGCCGTTCAGGACCAGGCTCGCGTTGTCGTACTTCCAGCACTGGTCGAAAACGTCGTCGTGGCCGTCGTCGTCGCAGGAGCCGTAGGTGCGGGTGATGTAGGACTCGGTGAGGGTGAAGCCCTCGCCCACCGATGTGGTCTGGTTGTTCGTCGTGGCAGTGCGCCCGTCGACACTTCCCGAGTCGTAGGACAAGGACAGGGGCGGCACTGGGCCAGCCGCGGCGGGCGGCATCGTGAAATCGTAGGACCAGGTGAAGGAGCCGGAACTGCCGCCTGCCTGCCAGGACGAGGACTCCGACAACTTCGTCGCGGAATAGTCACCCGTACCCTTGGGTGACTGGCCCGACCCGGCCGCGGCAGCCGTCACCGCCAGCACCGTCGCGTTCGGGGCAGCACTGCCCGCCTCGGCCAGCAGTTGAGCGGACGGGTCGGCGGTCGCCTGGCTGAGGGCGACCTTCGCAGCCACCGTCTGACCGTTGAGATCGTTGGCGGAAGCAAGTGGCGTCTGCTTGCGGCACTCCGCCTTGTCCGGAGTCGTCAGCACACAGGACGGCAACTGGACCATGCGCAGCCGCTGGGACCAGCCGCCGCCGATCGCCGAGGCGAAGCTGCTGTAGTCCACGCGGACGTCCGCTGTGCCGGGTGTTTCAGCGGCTGCTGTCAGCAGGACACCGGTCACGCCGGCCTCACGGGCCGTCTTCTGGTCCAGAACGGTCAGCTGTGCTTCGCCGGCGGCTTCAGCAGCCGGGCCAGCGGTGCGTTTGCTGTGGCTGGTGCTCGGGCGGACGGTGACGGGCAGGCCGCCCGGAGTGCTCTTGGCGTTGCTGCCGCTGTTCAGCGTGAGGGTGGCCGTGTCCGGCTTCGGCCAGGCAGCTGTGCGTTCCTCCGTCGCCTTCTTGATCTGCTCGGCGTTGGCCTTGCGTTCCTTGGCAGCCTTGGCCCGCGCCTTGTTCGTGCCGGGCTCGAAGGCTTTGACTTTCGTCACCGGGGACTTGGGCGTGTCGGGGCGTCCCAGGCCCTCCTGTTCCGCGGCCAGCGCGACCTGCGCCAGGCCGGTGGGCACGATCAGCGCCAGTGCCACTGCCTGCGCCAGCAGCCGGCCCGTGCCGTGCCGGGCTGCTCCACCCCGTCGTCTTGAGGTGCCTATGCCAAATATCATGGTTCTTGCCCCACCCAGTCCCTACGAAGGAAGTCCGTCGCGCAGCGCGCCGCCGCGTGTGCCATCGCTTGATGTGGTGGGGGCGGACCCCGGTGTCCGCCCCTCACCGTTCGACCGTCAGTCGCCGACGGTGGTCTCGCTGATCTGTTCTGGAGTCGTCATCGCTCCGGCCCACAGGCGTGCCTCGCGCACGCGGGCGGGCAGGTAGTGCTGCCATGTCCCGCTGCTGAAGCCCTTGCCGAGGGCGAAGTCTCCCGTTCCGGCCTGTGCGGTGAAGACTTGGGGTGTGCCGTTGGCGATGTTGCCGACGTAGAGGGTGATGGTGCCGTCAGCGGCGTTGAAGACGCCGGTCAGGCGGACCATGTCGTCCATGGCGGCGCTTGTTTCCGAGGCCACGGCGTCGAGGGTTCCGTCGGCGTTGAGCCGGCCGAAGTACCACAGGCCCTCCGGAACGGTCTTCGGCTCTCCTGCGTCGTCGAGTTCGGTTCTGGTGCCGGTCTGCTTGTACCAGATGCCCCATGCCGAGCCGTCCGCGGTGCGCTGGCCCAGCACCTGCCCGATGTAGCCATCGGACTTGGAGGCGAGCTTGTCCGGGTCCAGGGCTGCCAGGGTGGTGACGGTGAACGAACCGGAGTCATCCACCAGCGGTCCTGGCACGGTGGCCGCGTCGTCCACGCCGTCAAAGGTGATGGCCTGGTCGTTCAACGCGGCTCCTCCGGTCAGGGTCAGCGATTTGCCGTAGCCCGAGGCCATGCTGTCGGGGACGGTGGTGCCACTGCCGTGGTCGGCCGACCAGTCCGCCACCAGTTCCACCGCCGCCCGGTTCGGCGAGTTCATCGGCTGCGCCAGGTCCGCGATCTCCTCCGGCTGCAGTGCCCGCTGCCAGACGGCGGGTTCATCCACGTTGCCCTGGAAGTAGTCGCTGTAGGTGTCCGACCAGTGCATGCGGCCCATCTGCAGGGGGCCGGTCGCCGCCCACGCGGTCGTATAAGGTGCGGTGCCCTGGAGTTTGCCGTTGACGTAGAGCCGGATCTCCTGCGTGTCCGCGTCGTAGACGCCGGTCAGAAGGGTCCAGGCTCCGATGGTCGGTGCGTTGGCCGAGTTGACCTGGGCGTATGACCAGGTGTCGGTGACCGGGGCGTCCTTGTTGACCGCGCGCAGCGACCATCTGCCCTTCGAGTGTTCGTAGCCGAGGGCGAAGGGGCTGCGGTGTTCGCCGTCCTGGCTGAGCACCGTGGAGTTGTGAATCGGCGCCTCAGTCAGCCGGGCCCATGAAGAGATCGTGTAGGAAGCCCGCGTCTCCAGAACCTGGCCGGCCGTGGCGGCATAGCTCGTGGTCCCGTTCAGGGACAGGGCCCTGTCGGTTTCCGGCTCCTGGGGGACGTCGTTGCGGTCATGGGTCTTCTCGCCGAGACGGCCGTGGTCGTCGCGTTCCGCTCCCCCCGCCAGGGTCGCGTTGTCGGCGTCATCCACGGTGTGGGCGGAATCCAGGGCCGCTCCGTCATCCTCCGAGAAATCCCAGCGCCCGACTTCCTTCTCACCGACATCGACGAGGAAGTCGGCCACGGAGGCCGCCCCGATTCTGCCGATGACGTCCTTGGGCATCACGTACAGGCTGTACAGGCCCGCTTTCGGCGGCGTGATCGTCACGGATTTCGTGGAGCCCTGCACGGTGGACCAGCTGTCGTCGGAGGACAGGCGGTACAGGTAGGCGGAGTTCGTGTCGCCTTCAGCAGGTGCGAAGGTGAACGAGCCCGCCGTCCCAGGCCCGCCACCGGCCTTGCAGTCGTTGGTCAGGCACTCGCTGTACGGTGCTCCGACCGTGATCTTCGGCGCCTTGGGGCGTGTCGGGTCGACCTTGAAGAAGCAAAAACCGTTGGAAGGGTCACTGCTCAGGTGGGAGCCGGAGTTGTAGTAGGACCAGGTCCAGGCGTGGTAGCGGTACAGCTTGCCCTCGATCAGACTCGACCATTTGAGTGAAACACCCTGGTTGTCTGCGACGTACCCCGTGGAGGGGCTCAGTGAGCCGGTCGAGGGCGGAGTGACGTCCGACCAGGTGGCGTCGGCGTTCTGCACGTCGACATCGAAGTACACGCGCAGCTGGGCCTCTTTCTCTCCGCCGGCCTTGATCTGCGGGGTGGCCTTCAGGTCCGGCGATGGGTAGGAAACGATCGCCGGGTCGCTCTCCGACGTATTGCAGACGGGCTTGGTGCTGCTCCCGCCTCCCTGCAATCCGACACCGCTGGGCTTGTCCGGCAGACCGACGAAGTCGACCGAGAGCACGGCGTCGTTCTTGAACCGCTTCCACGCCGAGGCGTCCGACTCGTCGTGCGCCCGGATC
The DNA here is from genome assembly GCF_019049165.1 of Streptomyces sp. AC627_RSS907. Classification (NCBI taxonomy): domain Bacteria; kingdom Bacillati; phylum Actinomycetota; class Actinomycetes; order Kitasatosporales; family Streptomycetaceae; genus Streptomyces; species Streptomyces sp. AC627_RSS907. The sequence goes on along the minus strand of NZ_JAGMUE010000048.1, from coordinate 2,934 downwards.
TCCAGGGTGAGACGGGAGAACTTGCCCGCGGCGAAGCTCTGGACGGTCGGAGTGAGGTTCTCGTTCGTTTCCTCAGGGTTGTCGTTGAACTCGATGGGAGCGTCCGGCGAGTCCGGGTCGCACAGCGAGCCCCGGCCCGCCGACACCCACCGGTCACCCATCCAGTCGAGTTCCTTCGGCCGTGACGACCATGTGGTGGAGGAGGAGATGTTGTTGGTGCGGACCAGATCCACCCAGCGCGGATCGCACTGGAACGCCCACGGCTCGGTGACCCGGAAGGTGGCGTCCAGGATCTTCTTGCCCTTCAGGCTGTCCGGGGAGAACTCGAAGTACAGCTTCTGCACGTAGCCGGGGCCGCAGTAGTAGCCGGACCAGGAGCCGCACTTGCCCGCACCCTTGCCGAGGTCGTCGTCCCCGTTGCCCCAGCCGTAGGACTCATAGCCGTCACTGCGCAGCAGCGTGCGTTCCGCCTCGCCCCACGTCACCGGAGGATCGATGAAGACCGGAAAAGCCGAGGGATCGGTGGAGGTGAGCATGTCGGTGTCGGGGATGACCGACAGGGTGTCCTTGGTGACCTCGACGTCGATGCGGGCCACCTTGTCCCCCTGGCCCGGTTCCTGGCCCGAGCCGGACGGTGCGCTCTCCGCCGGGTCCGACGGCTGGCCCTCCTGGGCCCCGCCCGGGGTGTCGGCGGCTTGGACGGTCACCAGCTGCGGTGCAGTCCCGCCGTCGGTGTCCTGGCCGGCCGAGTCCCACATCCGGGCCGGCGGCGCCTTGAAGACCGTGGTGCCGTTTCCGTCGACCGCGGCCAGGTTCCCGGCCGCCCCCTCACGGACGGTCAGGTTCTGCGTGTCCAGGCCGAAGGTGAGCTTCTCCAGTTCGTCACCGGCGGCGGCCTCGGGGGTCTTCACCACGAGGACGTACTTGAAGCTCTCCGGCGTGGCGGTCACCTGCAGGTCGACGTCCTTGAGCACCTCCGGGTACACGGCACTGGGCCCCTCCAGGTGCGGGGCGGGCAACTGACCCGGCCAGTCCAGCGCCAAGGAGCGCCCCTGGTCCTCGATCCGGGCCAGCGGACCGGTGTCGCCACCGCCGGAGAACGCCATCTGCACGGCAGCCCCCTTCGGGCCCACCGTGCCGTCCGAACGCTTCACCAGAGTCGGATCCGGCGTCTGCCAGCCGCCCCCGGCCGCCGGGGCACGTACCGGGGTGGACGACTCCTCCAGCGTGAACGTGTGGCCATCCGGATTGGCGAAGACCGTCGTCCGCGCCGTGCGCTCCCCGGTCATCTCCACCCGCTGCCCCGACTCCTGCGCCTGCTCGAGGGCCTTCTGACTCTCCGACAACGGCGCGGCCGACGGCTCATCACCGGCCGCTTGGGCCACCGGGCCAGGCATCAAGGACGCGGCCACCACAGCACACACCACCGCGGCCAGACCGGCGCTCCTGCCCATGCCGGAACCACCGTCCGCGGCTGTTCTGCCCCGCCGGAACACCACGGAGCCACTGCCCCGCAACCGGGTCCACATCCCCGACACACCCCACCCACAGCGTTTACAAAAGTTGCCGTGAGTAACTAACGCCTCAACAGAACGCCACGTCAACGGGCAGGAAACGGACAACAACATGCCAAGTTCCGGAAGGCCATGTGAGGAACCCGACGTTTACCCAGGGTTGTACGGAACAAGATCACACTTCCGCAACCATCCCGACACGTCAAGATCAACAACATGGCAGTCAGACAGCCGTCCCTCCTGCAGGAAGGCAAGTCAGCGGGCGCCGTCCTCGGCGGTGATGACGTCGATGCCGAGGACCGCGCGGTGGTGGCCGTCGGCGTGGACGCTGATGATCCAGTCGCCCTTCGCGGATCTTCTGCGTCAGCGCGTCCACCCAGACGAAGGCATACGGGCCGGAGTCCAGGAGCCGATCGCAGAAGGCGGCATCCTGCTCGTCCAGGTGTTCGCCCATCACACCGGCCTGGGACTTCGGCAACTCGGTGGCACCGAGGGACTCGGCGAGTCCGACTCGGCGGGTGAAGACGCCGAGGAGGCAGGCGGTGACGAGGACCGAGACAAGAGCCTGTTCCACCCGCCGACGTTCGAGAAGCCAGTGCAGGAAGTAACTGCCCTGCCTCAACTCGGGGACGGCAAGTTCGACGGTCGGCGCAGGTGTCCCACTCGCGCGGACGACAGTCAACGCGATGGCTGACGCGTTCCTCAATGACCTGGCCGTACTCTGCGTTGCAGAAGGCTTCGGCCTCCATCGGCATGAGCGCGTCGACGAACGTCTTGACCATGCACGCAGCAAACCCGGTCGCGTCGCGGGACAAAGACAAGTTGGCTTCGTTCACTCTCAGTGGTTCTGGCACGACTTCCGTGAACCAGTCACGATTAGTGATCAGCAGGTGCTTCGAGTGCCTGGAGGATCTGTCGCACTTCCTGCCGCCACTGATCGGCGTCGGCGCTGTCCACCCAGTCGGTCGCCATCTCTGATCCGTCCCCGAGAACTCGGTCCAGTGCGAGTCTCGCCGACGCGCGAAGCGAGGCCGGCAGCTCGGGCAGCGGTTCCCTGGGGCCGTCATCGGGGTCAATCACGATGGGGCTGTCCGGGAGCGTGCTGGCGACGAGAGCGTCGGCGGCAACGGCTTCGGCCCCGTTTCCGCCATCGACGCGCTCTCCCGAGTCGGTGACTCGCTGGAATGCTTGCTCCAGCACGTCGATGACCTGTTGGTGGGTTAGTCCCAATGCCGGTGATTTAGTTTGTGTCTTGTCGGGTGATGGTCGTGGTGTCCGGTGCGGGTGGTGTCCGGTTGCGGTGCTCGGCCCGTTTGAGTGGCCAGTTCGACATCTTGCGTTTGATCATTCTGGGGCAGGTCCGATGACGGCGTGCGGGCAGCAGGCGTTCGATGATCTCAGCCAGGGTGCGGGTCAGTGC
>NZ_JAGMUE010000441.1:0-582 GCF_019049165.1 Streptomyces sp. AC627_RSS907 | reverse complement strand
CCCAGCACAACCCCATCGGCCTACGACTCCTCTTCGACGCCGACGGTGACGGCTTCAGCACCCGGTTCACGCTCGGCTCCGACTACGAGTCCTTCCCCGGCGTCATCCACGGCGGCATCGTCGCCACCATCCTGGACGAGACCCTGGCGCAGGCCGTCTACCGGGCCGGCTGGATCTCGGCGTTCACCACCGGCCTGCGCGTGCGCTACGGCAAGCCCATGGAGACCGGCGTCGAGTACACCGCACGCGCCGAGATCACCCGGCGTGACGAGCACGCCGTACGGGCCAGCGGCGAACTGCTGCACGGCCGGGACCTCGTCGCCGCGGCCGACGGCACCTTCCGCCTGCTCACCGAACAGGTCCTGACCGAACAGGGCCGGCACCTGCCGAGCCGGCTCGTCACCGCGCTACGTACCGCCAACCAACCAGCCAACCAGGGGGAATGAACCAGATGGACGTCCACGAGAAGGTCCTTGAGATCATCGCCCAGGAGATCGACGTGCCGGTCACCGACCTGTCGGGCGACCAGCACTTCCGGGCTCTGCCCAACGTCGACTCGATGCGGGTGCTCCAGGTCATCCT
>NZ_JAGMUE010000440.1:0-645 GCF_019049165.1 Streptomyces sp. AC627_RSS907 | reverse complement strand
GGTGCCATCGAAATCGAGGGCACCGTGATCGAGTCCCTCCCGAACGCCATGTTCAAGGTGGAGCTCCAGAACGGTCACCAGGTCCTCGCGCACATCAGTGGCAAGATGCGCATGCACTACATCCGCATCCTCCCTGACGACCGGGTCGTGGTGGAGCTGTCTCCCTACGACCTGACGCGCGGACGCATCGTCTACCGCTACAAGTAGATCTCGCTGCCGTCCCGCTCCCGTGGGGCGATGGCACGACCCGGAGAACCTCACACCCATGAAGGTCAAGCCGAGCGTCAAGAAGATCTGCGACAAGTGCAAGGTGATCCGCCGTCACGGCCGGGTCATGGTCATCTGCGACAACCTGCGCCACAAGCAGCGCCAGGGCTGACGCACGACCCGCACCTCGCAGTACCTTCGCGCGACGCGAGCAACTCGTACATACGCAATCACCCGTCTCCTCCTCGCAGGGGACGACACCCCCGGCGGAGGCCGGGGACCCGGTAGCCGCCGCCGCGCGGGCCCGGGAGTGGTGTTGCGGAAGACCTCCGAATAGCAACTGGAGCCAGATTTATGGCACGCCTCGCAGGCGTTGACCTCCCGCGCGAAAAGCGCGTGGAGGTCGCCCTCACCTACGTCTTCGGCATTGGTCGCACC
>NZ_JAGMUE010000439.1:0-570 GCF_019049165.1 Streptomyces sp. AC627_RSS907 | reverse complement strand
GTCCGAGATCCTGTCCTCCCTCGCGGGCAGCGTGCTGCGCGGGGAGACCAGCCTGGAGGCCCTGCTGGAGCGGGTGCGGGAGACCTTCGGCATGGAGTCGGTGGCGCTCCTTGAGCGGGAGTCCGACACCGCCCCGTGGACCTGCGCGGGCAGCGCCGCCGCCACCCCGGCCGCGCCCACCGCCGACGGCGAGCCGGCCACCACCCGAGAGGGCTCGGCCGCCTCTCGCGAAGGCCCGGCCACCTCCTCCGAGGGCCCGGCCGCCTCCCCGGAGGGCGCGCCGGCCGCGAGCGCCGCGGCCCCCGGCGCCCGCGTGCCGCTGCGGCCCGAGGACGCCGACGTGGACATGCCCGTGGGCGACCACCTGGCGCTGGCCCTCAACGGCCGGGTGCTGCCGGCCGAGGACCGGCGCGTGCTCGCCGCGTTCGCCGCCCAGGCCGCCGTCGTCCTGGACCGGCAGCGCCTGATGGGCGAGGCCGAGCAGGCGCGCGAGCTGGCCGAGGGGAACCGCATCCGCACCGCGCTGCTCGCCGCCGTCAGCCACGACCTGCGCACCCCGCTCGCCGGGAT
>NZ_JAGMUE010000438.1:0-1142 GCF_019049165.1 Streptomyces sp. AC627_RSS907 | reverse complement strand
CGTACTGGCCATGCTGCTGCTCCAGGCGAACACCACGGTGCCGGTGGAGCGGCTGATCACCGCGCTGTGGGAGGACGATCCGCCCGAGCACGCCCGCACCGTCGTCCAGGGCCACGTCTCGCGGTTGCGGGCCACGCTCGCGGACGGTGGCGCGCACACCTACGGGGTCGAGCTGACGACGCAGGGTTCGGCGTACCTGCTGCGGCTGCCGGCCGAGCGGGTGGACGCGCACCGGTTCGAGGAACTGGTGGCCCGCGCCCGCGAGATGACCGGCTGGCGGGACGCGGCCGGTCGCCCGGGGCAGGGCGCCGGCCCGACCGCCGGCCCGGGCGGGGCGGGCGCGGCGGCCGACGCCGTGCCGATGCTGCGCGAGGCGCTGGGCCTGTGGCGCGGCCCCGCCCTGACCGGCACCGTGACCAGCCCGCCGTACGCGGCGGCGGCGCACGCCCTGGAGGAGCGGCGGCTGTCGGCGGTGGAGGCGCTGGCGTACGCGCACGAGGAGCTAGGGCAGTACGACGTGGCCGCCGCCGTGCTGCACACCGAGGCCGTCGCGCACCCGCTGCGCGAGGGCCTGATCGCGACGCTGATGCGCGCCCTGTACCGGGCGGGCCGGCAGTCGGACGCGCTCGGCTGGTACCACCGCACCCGCGGGCTGCTCAGCGACGAACTCGGCGTGGACCCGGGCGAGGGGCTGCGCCGCGCGTACGAGGAGATCCTGAACGCGGACGCGGCGGTGCCCGCCCAGCGCGCGCCGGGGGGTCAGCGACCCGCCGCGCCCCGTGGCAGGGCGCCGGGCGGCGGCACGGCCGCGGGCCAGGGCCCGGGCGATCCGCGGGTCGGCCGGGCCGCCCCCGCCGCCGAGGGCGGCCCCTACGGCGGCGAGCGGGCCCCGTACGGCGCGGGCGCCCAGGCCCCGGCCACGGCCCAGCCGGCGGCGCGGCCGGGGGCCCGGCCGGGCGCCGGGCCGCACGGCGACGGCGGGTACCCGGCCGGTTCCTACCCGCCGGCCGACGGCGGGCCGGCCGGTGCCGCGTACCCACCGGCCGAGGCGTACCCGCCGGCGCCCCAGCCCCCGGGCGAGGGCGCGGGCGCTGTGGGTCCCGGGGGCTCCGGGGGTTCCGGGAGCGCGGTCGGTGCCGGGC
>NZ_JAGMUE010000437.1:0-818 GCF_019049165.1 Streptomyces sp. AC627_RSS907 | reverse complement strand
ACCCGCGGCGAGCACGCCGAGCCGCACCCGCACGAGTCGCCGAAGTCGATGACCATCCCCATGATCGTGCTGGCCTTCGGGTCGGTGTTCGCGGGCGGCCTGTTCAGCGTCGGCGACCGGTTCGTGCACTGGCTGGAGCCGGTCACCGGGCACGACCACGGCGACTCGCCGCTGAGCGCGACCACCGTCACGCTGTCCACCGTCGCGGTGCTGGTCGTCGGCGTCGCGCTGGCCTGGGCGCAGTACGGGCGCAAGCCGGTCCCGGTCGTCGCCCCGCGCGGCTCGCTGCTCACCCGGGCGGCCCGCCGCGACCTGCTCCAGGACGACTTCAACCACGTCGTCCTGGTCCGCGGCGGGGAGCACCTGACCCGCAGCCTGGTCTACGTCGACCACAAGCTGGTGGACGGCGTCGTCAACGGCACCGCGGCCTCGGTCGGCGGACTCTCCGGGCGACTGCGGCGACTGCAGAACGGCTACGCGCGCAGTTACGCGGTCTCGATGTTCGGCGGTACGGCGGTCCTGATCGCCGCGACCCTGCTGATGAGGGCGGTCTGACATGTCATTTCCCCTGTTGACGGCCACGGCCGTGGCGCCCGCCGTCGGCGCCGTCGCCGTCGCGGCCGTCCCGGCCGCACAGCGCACGCTCGCCAAGTGGGTGGCCCTGCTGTTCTCGCTGGCCACGCTGGTGCTGGCCGCCACGGCGTTGGTCCGCTTCGACCCCGACAGCGAGGACCCGTACCAGCTCACCGAGTCGCACGCCTGGATCGCGGACTTCGGCGTCCGGTACGAGCTGGGCGTGGACGGCATCGGAGTGGTGC
>NZ_JAGMUE010000436.1:0-574 GCF_019049165.1 Streptomyces sp. AC627_RSS907 | reverse complement strand
GTGCCGGCGCGTGCGCTCGGAGACGTCCACCAGCTCCCACAGCTGGCTGAGCTCCATGGCCGCGGGGCATTCCACGCCGACGTGCTTGCCCTGGAGCATGGCCGCTCTGGCCATGGCGAAGTGGGTGTCCCAGGGCGTGGCGACGTAGACGAAGTCGAGGTCGGAGCGTTGACACAGCCGCTCGAAGTCCTGGTCGTCCTTGGTGTAGAGAGCCGGTGCCGGCTGCCCCGCCGCCGTGACCTTGCGGGCGGCCCGCTCGGCCTTCGCGCGCACCACGTCGCACAGCGCGACGACACGGACGCCCGGCAGTGCGAGAAACAAGTCGATCATGCTGCCACCGCGCTGGCCGAGGCCGACGATGCCCACCCGTACGGTGCCGCGCCCCTCGAACGGCACCCCGATCATGGTCGCGGCACGACGCGAAGTGGGCGCCGCCCCGGTGGTCTCCGTCGCCCCCGTCGCTCGCGCGTCGGCAGCCGCTGCCTGCTGGCCCCCGAGTGCGCCCATGCCGAGCCCAGCCGCTCCGGCGGTCCACAGCACGGAGCGACGGCTGGGGGCGGGGGATTCGCCAGCC
>NZ_JAGMUE010000435.1:0-597 GCF_019049165.1 Streptomyces sp. AC627_RSS907 | reverse complement strand
AGCGGGCCGTGAGCGAGCAGCAGGCCCTGGAGTGGCTGGACCAGTGGCTGGCCGAGTACCAGCCGACGGTCGGCATGTACTTCTCGGGCGGCACCTCGTCCGCGTACCAGGCGAACATGTGGCTCTCCACGCTCGCCGCGCTCGACGGCAACCCGATCATCGTGCTCCGCGAGCGGTTCATGGTGCAGAAGATCGACGCCACGGACATCCCGATCGTGTGCATCCCCAAGGTCGTCCACCTGATGCGGCTCGAACACAGCACGCTCAAGGTGCTGCTGCACCCGGCGAACTCCGGCAAGACCTCGCAGGTGCTGCGCATCCCCTCGATCAAGCACGCGTTCACCAACCACGGCGAGAGCGACAAGCTCTCCAGTTGCAACCCGTACGCGAAGGCGTACGACGAGGTCTGGGTGGCCGGGCCGGCCGCCCGCGAGCGCTACCAGCTCGCCGACATCGGCGTCGACGACCGGGACGTGGTCGAGGTCGGCCGCCCGCAGCTCGCCCCGATCGCCCCGTACGCCGGCGCCCCCACCGGCGCGTACACGCAGGTGCTGTACGCCCCCACGTGGGAGGGCTGGGACGGCAACCCGGGCAACA
>NZ_JAGMUE010000434.1:1039-2513 GCF_019049165.1 Streptomyces sp. AC627_RSS907 | reverse complement strand
AACCGACGCAGGCCCCCGCAGGCACCCCCCCGCCCAACCGCCGGAGGCACAGGCACCCCCGTTATGTTCTTCGCGGCTCCGCAATGGGGCCGCTGGCCTCCGGGCCCGGCATGACTGTGTCCCCCTGTCGAAGTCGATGACCTGGGGGGTGGTGTCACCGGGCCCGGGAGGTGCCGTCGGAGACGCTGATGAGAGGTCCGGCCACCGTCCGGTCCGGCGCAACGCCGGACAGTTCGCGGACGGCAGGTCTGCATAACGTGGATGCGCGAGTACGACACCGATGCCAAGGCCAGCCGCACCGAAGGAGTGGAGAGCGCAGTGTTCGACACCGAAGACGTGGGCGTGTTCCTCGGCCTGGACGTCGGCAAGAGTGCCCACCACGGCCACGGGCTGACCCCGGCCGGGAAGAAGGTCTTCGACAAGCAGCTGCCCAACAGCGAGCCGAGACTGCGGGCCGTCTTCGACAAGCTGACCGCCAAGTTCGGCACCGTCCTGGTCATCGTCGACCAGCCCGCCTCGATCGGCGCCCTGCCCCTGACCGTCGCCCGCGACGCCGGCTGCCAGGTGGCCTACCTGCCAGGCCTGGCCATGCGCCGGATCGCCGACCTCTACCCGGGCGAGGCCAAGACCGACGCGAAGGACGCCGCGGTGATCGCGGACGCGGCCCGCACCATGCCGCACACCCTGCGCTCCCTGGAACTGACCGACGAGATCACCGCCGAACTCACGGTCCTGGTCGGCTTCGACCAGGACCTCGCGGCCGAGGCCACCCGCACGTCCAACCGGATACGCGGCCTGCTCACCCAGTTCCACCCCAGCCTCGAACGCGTTCTGGGCCCTCGTCTCGACCACCAGGCCGTGACCTGGCTGCTGGAGCGCTACGGCTCCCCGTCCGCCCTGCGCAAGGCCGGCCGCCGCAGACTCGTGGAGCTGATCCGCCCGAAAGCCCCGCGCATGGCCGCCCGGCTGATCGACGACGTCTTCGACGCGCTCGACGAGCAGACCGTCGTCGTCCCCGGCACCGGCACCCTCGACATCGTCATCCCCACGCTGGCCGCCTCCCTGGCCGCCGTCCACACCCAGCGCCGGGCCATGGAAGCCCAGATCAACGCCCTGCTGGAGGCTCACCCTCTTTCCCCGGTCCTGACGTCGATGCCCGGCGTCGGCGTCAGGACCGCCGCCGTCCTGCTGGTCACCGTCGGCGACGGCATCAGCTTCCCCACTGCCGCCCACCTCGCCTCCTACGCCGGCCTCGCCCCCACCACCAAGACCTCGATCCACGGCGAACACGCCCCACGAGGCGGAAACCGGCAGCTCAAACGGGCGATGTTCCTGTCCGCCTTCGCCTGCATGAACGCCGACCCGGCCTCCCGCGCCTACTACGACAAGCAACGAGCACGCGGCAAGACCCACACCCAGGCCCTCCTCCGCCTTGCCCGCCAACGCATCAGCGTCCTGTTTGCCATGCTCCGCG
>NZ_JAGMUE010000434.1:0-851 GCF_019049165.1 Streptomyces sp. AC627_RSS907 | reverse complement strand
ACTCGCCGCATGACCCCAGCAAGCCAAACCACCCCAAACCCAACCTGGGCGCCTTGACGAAAGACATAGAGGCACCCCCCGCCCCACCGCCGGAGGAGTGGCACCCCCCACGCCACACCCACCCGTTATGCCGAGTTTGTCTGATTAGCGCGTATCGTCGCCGCATGCCCACGCCCTACGGACCCCGCGGCGGCATGGCGTTCGGCGCTCAGGAGCTGCGTGTGCTCCGGCGCGCCCTCGCCCTCGCCCTGAACCCCAGCCCCGTCTCGGCCGAGGAGGCCCAGGACTGCCTCCACCTCGCGGAGTCGCTCGACGAGGCGATGCGGGAGAGCGCCCGGCTGCGCGCCTTCCTGGTGGCCGACCTCGCCCGGTACCGCGCCGCCCTCCCCGGCACCGCCACCGGCTACCTCGCGCTCCTGGACGAGGCACTGGACGCCGGACACCGCCCGGACGCGGACGACCTCGCCGCGCTCGGTGCCCTGCGCGGCAACCCCGCCGCGGCCGCCCTGCTGGCCCGCTGCGGCCCCACGCCCCCCGCGAGGTCCACGGCGACCCGGGTCACGCTCCCCGCCGCCCGCACCCACCTCCTCGCCCTCCCCGGCGGGCAGCAGTCCACCCAGAAACCCCCGCAGAAGCCCGCCCAGAAACCGGCCCCCCAGCCCGCGCCGGCCACCCCGAAGCGCCCCGTGCCCACCCCCGGCGAGGTCTTCCCCCGCCGCAAGCCCGCCCCGCCCGTCCCCGGCTCCCGGCACCACCTCGCGGCCGGCTGACACCGGCTGGCTACCCTGGATCCATGGACTACGTCTCCGCGCTCCTGCCCCCGGCCGTGATGGCCGTGTTCTTCATCGGCG
>NZ_JAGMUE010000433.1:0-592 GCF_019049165.1 Streptomyces sp. AC627_RSS907 | reverse complement strand
AGACCGGCGTTCTCCAGCTTGAGGCCGACCTCCTCGGAGATGACCGTGCCACCGGTGAGGATGGCGATGTCGCCGAGCATGGCCTTGCGGCGGTCACCGAAGCCCGGGGCCTTGACGGCGACGGACTTGAAGGTGCCACGGATCTTGTTGACCACGAGGGTGGACAGGGCCTCGCCCTCGACGTCCTCGGCGATGATCAGCAGCGGCTTGCCCGACTGCATGACCTTCTCCAGCAGCGGGAGCAGGTCCTTCACCGCGGAGATCTTGGAGTTGACGATCAGGATGTACGGGTCGTCCAGGGACGCTTCCATACGCTCCATGTCCGTCGCGAAGTACGCGGAGATGTAGCCCTTGTCGAAGCGCATGCCCTCGGTGAGCTCAAGCTCGAGACCGAAGGTCTGCGACTCCTCGACGGTGATGACGCCTTCCTTGCCGACCTTGTCCATCGCCTCGGCGATGAGCTCGCCGATCTGGGTGTCAGCGGCGGAGATGGAGGCGGTGGAGGCGATCTGCTCCTTGGTCTCCACGTCCTTGGCCTGCTCGAGGAGCTGCGCGGAGACGGCCTCGACGGCACGCTCGATGCCGCGCTTGA
>NZ_JAGMUE010000432.1:0-633 GCF_019049165.1 Streptomyces sp. AC627_RSS907 | reverse complement strand
GGTCAGGGCCATGGGCAGGCCGTAGCCGCTGATCGACTTCGAGACCGTGACGATGTCGGGGATGATGCCGGCCTCCTCGAAGGAGAAGAAGGCGCCGGTGCGTCCGCAGCCCATCTGGATGTCGTCGACGATGAGCAGCATGTCGCGGCGCTTGCACAGGTCGGCCAGCTCGCGCAGCCACTGCGCGCGGGCGACGTTGATGCCGCCCTCGCCCTGCACCGTCTCCACGATCACGGCGGCGGGCTGGTTCAGGCCGGAGCCCTGGTCCTCGAGGAGGCGCTCGAACCACAGGAAGTCGGGCACCCGACCGTCCAGGTAGTTGTCGAACGGCATCGGCGTGCCGTGCACCAGCGGGATGCCGGCGCCGGCGCGCTTGAACGCGTTGCCGGTCACGGCCAGCGAGCCGAGCGACATGCCGTGGAAGGCGTTGGTGAAGGAGACGATCGACTCGCGGCCCTTGACCTTGCGGGCCAGCTTCAGCGCGGACTCCACCGCGTTGGTGCCGGTCGGGCCCGGGAACATCACCTTGTACGGCAGGTCGCGCGGGCGCAGGATCGTCCGCTGGAAGGACTCCAGGAAGGCGCGCTTGGCCGTGGTGGACATGTCCAGGCCGTGCGTGACGCCGTCGCGCTC
>NZ_JAGMUE010000047.1:0-97357 GCF_019049165.1 Streptomyces sp. AC627_RSS907 | reverse complement strand
GTCCACAGCCGCCGGGGCGGGTTGTTCACGTAGCTCCGCAACAGCCGGGATGTCGTGTGCGGGGGAGGCGGGGGCCTTCCGCGGGGAGGAACAGCGCGGCGCGGGGGGCGGGGGCCTCCCGGGGGGAGGAACAGTGCTGGGCGAACACGTCGAACCACTGGGGACCTGGGGGGTTCTGTGCGGCAAGGGGGATTATCCAGCCCGTTTCCGTCGGCGCGCGGGCGTCTGGCGAACGGGCCGATCAGCCAGCCCGCGACCGACTGGGAGCAGCGGTACCGCCGTACCGTGATCACCAGCGACACCGTGACCACCGCCTTCGTGGTGGCGGGGATCGGCAATTTCTTCGGGGCCCGGGACGCGGCCGACTGGCACGAGAAGTGGGGAATTCTCGCATTCGGCACCGAGCTGCTGGTGCTGGGCGCGCTCGCGGTGAGCAGATCGTGGGCGCCGGCCGTTCTCGGCCAGGGCGCCGAGGAATTCCGCCGGCTCGGACGCTCTCTCTTCATGGCGACCGTCGTACTGGCACTCGGCGGGATCGCTCTCACCTCGCGCAACATCAAACTCTGGATCTTCGTCGCGATCCCCGCGATCGCACTCCTCACCATGATCGCGCGGTATGTGCTGCGTCTGTGGCTGCACAAACAGCGCAAGGAAGGACGGTGCCTGCGACCGGTGCTCGCCGCCGGGAGCCCCGACACCGTGCGCGACCTGATCGCCCGGACCCGCAAGTTCCCGCACCTCGGCTGGCGGGTGGAGGCGGTGTGCACGACGGACGGTCACGGGGTCGACGGTGACCACCTGGACGGGGTACCGGTCGTCGGCCGTCTGGCGGACGTCGCGGGCCACGTCCGCCGCGACGGCTACCGTGTCGTCGCGGTCACACCGGACCCGCACTGGTCACCGGACCGGCTCCAGCGGCTGGCCTGGAACCTCGAGGGCAGCGACGCCGAGATGGTCGTGGCCCCCGTGCTGATGGAGGTGGCCGGCCCGCGGCTGCACGTCGACGCGGTGCTCGGGATCCCGCTGCTGCGGCTCAGCATGCCGGCCTTCACCGGCGGCAGGCGGGCGGTCAAGGGGATCGTCGACCGGTTGGGCGCGGCGGTCCTGCTGGTCCTGTTCGCACCGCTGATGGTGTGCGTCGGGCTGCTCGTGCTGGTGGACAGTCCGGGTGGGGCGTTCTACCGCCAGCGCAGGGTCGGCAAGGACGGCCGCGAGTTCACCATTCTCAAGTTCCGCACCATGGTCGCCGGGGCGGACAGGGTCCGGGACGAGCTGGCCGACCTCAACGAGGGCGCCGGCCTGCTGTTCAAGCTCCGCCGGGACCCGCGGGTGACCCGGGTGGGAGCGGTACTGCGCCGGTACTCGATCGACGAGCTCCCGCAGTTGTTCAACGTGCTCACCGGATCGATGTCGCTCGTCGGTCCGCGGCCTCCGCTGCCGGAGGAGTCCGCCGCGTACGGCCCGGACATCCGGCGGCGGCTGCTGGTCAAGCCGGGACTCACCGGCCTGTGGCAGATCAGCGGGCGCAGCGACCTGCCGTGGGAGGAGGCGGTCCGGCTGGACCTGCGGTACGTGGAGGACTGGTCGCTCGCCCTGGACGCGGTGATCTTGTGGAAGACGCTGCGCGCGGTGCTCCACGGGCAGGGGGCCTACTGATGCGCGGGGGGCTGCGACCAGACGGTCCCGCCGGCGCGCGGACCGCAGGCCACGAGGGCCTGCCTGGGGGGAGGAACGGGACATGAGAGTCAGCGTCTTCGGGCTCGGTTACGTCGGCTGCGTGTCGGCCGCGTGCCTGGCCGGCATGGGGCACGAGGTCGTCGGGGTGGACGTCAACCAGGTGAAGGTCGACCTGGTCAACGACGGCAAGGCCCCGGTGGTCGAGGAACGGATCGGCGACCTCATAGCCGAGGTCGTGCGGACCGGGGCGTTACGCGCGACCGGCGACGTCCGCGAGGCGGTCATGGACAGCGAGGTGTCGCTGGTCTGCGTGGGCACGCCGTCGGAGCCCAACGGGAGCCTGTGCACCACGTACCTGGAGCGGGTCACCGAGCAGATCGGGGCCGCGCTGGCGGCTCGCGGCGGGCGCGGTGGGCGGCACACCGTCGTGTTCCGCAGCACCATGCTCCCGGGCACCTGCCTGAACCTGCTGGTGCCCATCCTGGAGAAGAACACCGGCGGCACGGCCGGGGTGGACGTCGGGGTCGCGGTCAACCCGGAGTTCCTGCGCGAGGGCACCAGCGTGCGGGACTTCTTCGACCCGCCCAAGACCGTCGTCGGCGAGCTCGACCCGGCCAGCGGCGACGTCGTGACGGCGCTGTACGAGGGCCTGCCCGGTGAGGTGTTCCGGGTGCCGGTCCCGACGGCCGAGGCGATCAAGTACGCGGACAACGCGTTCCACGGCCTCAAGATCGGCTTCGCGAACGAGCTGGGCGCGGTGTGCCAGGCGCTCGGGGTGGACTCGCACCAGGTGATGGACGTGTTCCTGGCCGACCGCAAGCTGAACATCAGCCCCGCCTACCTGCGGCCCGGCTTCGCCTTCGGTGGCTCCTGCCTGCCCAAGGACCTGCGCAGCCTGGTCCACGCGGCGCAGCGGGCCGACGTCTCGGTGCCCATCCTCGCCCATGTGCTGGCCTCCAACTCCGACCACCTGCAGCGCGCCGTGGAGCTGGTCGAGCGCACCGGCAAGCGCCGGGTGGGCCTGTTCGGGCTGTCCTTCAAGCCCGGCACCGACGACCTCCGCGAGAGCCCGCTCGTCGAGCTGGCGGAGAGGCTCTTCGGCAAGGGGTACGACCTGCGGATCCACGACGCCAACGTGAGCCTGTCCCGGCTGCTCGGCGCGAACCGCGAGTACATCGAGACCCGGCTGCCGCACCTCGCGCAACTGCTCGCGGACTCCGTCGACGAGGTCCTCGAACACGCCGAGGTGTGTCTGGTGGGGACCAGGGACCCGGCCGTGCTGTCGGCGCTGCCCCATGGCGGCGGCCCGCTGATCGTCGATCTCGTCCGCCTTCCCGACGCTGAGACGCGCCGGACCGAACCGGGGTACATGGGCCTTGCTTGGTGACACGCCGTTCGATGACACAGCCAGGGGCGACCGGCCGGGCCGGCGCGCACTGATCCTGGTGGAGAACCTGTCGGTGCCGTTCGACCGGCGGGTGTGGCAGGAGTGCACGACGCTGCGCGACGCGGGCTGGGAGGTGCACGTCGTCTGTCCCCGGGGCGGCAAGCGGGACACCGAGCCGGAGGCGGTGATCGACGGGGTGCGGATCCACCGCTACCCGTTGCGCGCGGCCACCGGAGGACCGGCCGGCTACCTGCGGGAGTACGGATCGGCGTTGTGGCACACGGTCCGCCTGGCCCGGAAGGTCGGCCCGGTCGACGTGGTCCACGCCTGCAACCCGCCCGACCTGCTGTTCCTGCCGGCACTGTGGATGAAGCGGCGCGGAGCGCGGTTCGTCTTCGACCAGCACGACCTGGTTCCCGAGCTGTACCTCTCCCGGTTCGGCCGCGGCGAGGACCTGCTCCACCGCGCCGTGTGCGCGCTGGAACGGCTGACCTACCGGGCCGCGGACGTCGTGCTCGCCACGAACGAGAGCTACCGGGACGTCGCGGTGCGCCGTGGCGGCCGGCGGCCCGGGGACGTCTTCGTGGTGCGCAGCGCGCCCGACATCGACCGGTTCCACCCCGTGCCGCCCGAGCCGGAGCTGAAGCGGGGCAAGCCCCACCTGCTGTGCTACCTCGGCGTCATGGGCCCGCAGGACGGCGTCGACTACGCCTTGCGGGCCCTCGCGAAGCTGCGCGACGAGCTCGGTCGCACCGACTGGCACGCGGTGTTCGTCGGCGCCGGCGACTCCTTCGACGCGATGGTGGAGCTGTCCCGGAGGCTGGGGCTCGCCGAGCACGTGCAGTTCACCGGACGCGTCCCGGACGCCGACCTGGTGCGCTACCTGTCCACGGCGGACGTGTGCCTCTCCCCCGACCCGCGCAATCCGCTCAACGACGTGTCGACCATGAACAAGGTCCTGGAGTACATGGTGATGGGCCGGCCGATCGTCTCGTTCGACCTGAAGGAGGCGCGGGTCTCCGCCGGTGACGCCGCCGTCTACGCGCCCGCCAACGACGAGGCCGCGTTCGCCGGGCTCGTCGCGCTGCTGCTGGACGACCCGGAGGAGCGGGCCCGGATGGGCAAGATCGGCCAGGAGCGGATCGGCGGGCCGCTCTCCTGGCGGAAGTCGCAGGCGTCGCTGCTCGCCGCCTACGCCGCCGCCTGCCGTGACCGCGCTCCGGTGCCGGCGGACGGCGCGGGCCGGGCGAGGAAGAGGCCGCGCCGTTGAGCGACGACACGATACGCCTGGTCACGATCGGGCGGATTATCCGTCGGCGCCGGCGGTTTCTCACCCTCCTCACCGTGCTGGGTGCGCTCGTCGGCTTCGGCACCTCTTTGCTGTTCCCGCCGCGTTACACGACGTCGGCGTCGGTACTGCTGCCCGGGGCGTGGGAGGAACGCGAGTTGCTGACGCAGGCGGAGGTCGCGACCAGTTCGGTGGTGGTCGACCGCGCTGCCGCCGCCCTCGGCTGGAGCGGGGTCGGCGGCGGCGAACTGCGGGACCGGGTGAGCGCCAAGGCCGCCGACGGAAACATCATCAGGATCTCGGGCACGGCCGACAGCCCGGAGCGCGCACAGCGGCTCTCCGACCAGGTGGCCCAGCAGTTCGTCACCTACGCCGCGCGGATCGCGGGCGGCGACACCGGCTCCGAAGCGGCGGCGCGGCCCGAGGCGCTGCGGCAGCTGGTGGCACAGACGAGCCGCCGCATCACCGAGCTGGCCGACGCGGCCGACCCGGGGCGGACCGTGGAGAGCGTGCAGACCCGCACCGAGCTCGCGAAGCTGCGCACCGCGCTGCAGGAGGCCGTCGACAAGCTGGCCGAGGCCGGCCCGGCCGCCGGCAGGGCCGGCATGGTCGTCATGGGGCCGGCGTCCCGGCCGGACGGCGAGGCACCGCCGACGCGGGTGCAGTTCGTCGCCGCCGGGGCGCTGCTGTTCTTCCTGCTGGCGGTCGTCGGCCATCTCACCGCCGCGCGGACGAGTCGCCGGCTGCGCACCGAACCGGAGATCGCCGCGGCGCTGGGCTCGACGCTGCTGGGCACCGTCGACGTGCCGGGTGAACGGCCCGCGCACCGGCTGGAAGACCGTGACCGGCGGACCCGGATCCGCCGGCTGCTGGGCATCGACACCCCGTGGGACGTACCCGCCCCCCGGGCGTCCGGCGACGAGGCCGGCAGGCAGCTCCGCTACCGGCGGGTGTGCGCCCGCCTCAGGGACCGGCTGCCGGAACCCCGGCGGCTGCTGGTGGTCGTACCGGACGGCGACGAGGCCGCCCGCCGGGCCGCCGGCCGGCTCGCCGCCGAGGCCGAGGGCGATCCGCTGCTGCGGTTGGTGCGGGTTCCGGTGTCCCGGCCGTTGGTGCCGGACCGCGACGACGAGTCCGGTGCCCTGGTCGTGCTCAGCGCGGGCGGCTGGACCGCCGGGGAGCTCGCCGGCATCGCCGGGGCGTGCGCGGACGCCGGGCACGACATCGTCGGCGTCGTCCTCGCCGGCACGGTCCGGACCCCTCCGACGCGGCCCGCCGGCCGTCCGCGGGATGGCGCCACGCCGGCGCTCGCGGTGGGCGCCGACGCGACGGGAGGTTCGGGGTGACCACGCGTACGACGTCGGAGTCGTCGGCCGCCGCTCCGCTGCTGGACCTGCAGGCGCTGGTGGTGGCGGTGCGCAGGCGGCGCCGGTTCTGGGGCTCCCTGGCGCTGCTGGGCCTGCTCCTCGGCACGGCGGTGGCGGTCTTGATGCCGCCGCCACCGACCGCGGTGACCAAGGTGCTGGTCGCACACCAGGAGGACCAGCCGAACGACCCGGGAACGCTGATCCGCACCGACGTCGCGCTGCTGCACACCACGCGCATCGCCGGCCAGGCCCTGGAGTCCCTCGGGTCCCGGGAGAAGCCGGAGGACTTCATGGAGGACTACGGCGGTACCGGCCTGACCAACAACCTGCTGGAGATCCACGCGACGGGTGACAGTGACGCCCAGGCGGTGGCCCGCGCCCGGGCGTTGGCCGACGCGTTCGTCGCGGACCACGTGAGACGGCTGCGGGACGCCGCGGACGCCGAGGCCAAGGGTCTGCTCGACCAGCGCGACCGCATGCGGGACGAACTCGACCGGGTCAACAAGGAGATCGGGGACGGGTCGTCGCAGAGCGGGTCGAAGGCGGCGGACATGGAGTCGCTCTTCGCTCGCCGTGCCGAGCTGACCTCGCGGATCGCCGATGTCGGCCGGCGTGCCGAGGAGGCGCGCATCGGCACCCCGCGGCTCGTCGCCGGCACCCGGATCGTGGACGCGCCGCGCGCGGTGCGGCACTCCCTGCCCCGGACCGCGGCCACCGACGCCGCGATCGGCCTCGTCCTCGGGCTCGTCATCGGGCTCGCGGTGGCCGCGGTCGGCGCGGTGGTGGCGGACCGCCCCGTGCTGCGCCGGGAGATCGCGGCGAACC
The DNA here is from genome assembly GCF_019049165.1 of Streptomyces sp. AC627_RSS907. Taxonomy (NCBI): domain Bacteria; kingdom Bacillati; phylum Actinomycetota; class Actinomycetes; order Kitasatosporales; family Streptomycetaceae; genus Streptomyces; species Streptomyces sp. AC627_RSS907. The sequence goes on along the minus strand of NZ_JAGMUE010000047.1, from coordinate 90,813 downwards.
TCGGCGCCTCGGTCGTCGCGGAGCTGCCCCGCCGGCCGGCCGGGCCGTGGCAGCGCCGACGGACCCGGGCGGCACGCGAACGGCTCACCGCGTCCCTGGCCCGCGGCGTGCGCGGCTCCGCGGAACCGGTGTCGCTGCTGGAACTGGGCTGTGCGCGCACCACGAGCGTGCTGGCCCTGGACCTCGCCCGGGCACTGGCCGCGGAGGGACCCGTGGTCGTCGTCGACGGCCTGCCCGGCCCGCAGCTCTCCGGCCGCCGCCCGAAGCCGGGGGACCCCACCGTGGTCGGCGGCGAACGTGCCGCGGCCGTGTCGCCTCAAGAGCGCCGGCTCGGCGTCGGCTCGGTGGCGCCCGGCACGGCGTGGACCGACCTCCGGTACCTCGGCGAGCGGACCGTGCTCGTCGTGCGTGCCGGGCACGGCAGCACCGCGTGGCTGCACACCGTGGCCCGGCAACTCGCGGACCAGCGCATCGCGGTGATCGGTGTGGTGCTGATCGACCCCGATCCGCGTGACCGGACCGACGGCACGCTGTGGGACGGGCCGCGCCCCGCGCCACGCGGCCACGACGAGCGGCCGGCCCGGCACAACGGTGGGGGCACCTCCCACGCCGTCCAGGCAGTGGGCGAGGACCGGCCGCGGACGGACCGGCCGTGGACGGAGCGGCTGCCGATGCGGGCGGCGGGGGTCCCGGACAGCGACCAGGAGGCACGGTAGGACATGTGTGGCATCGCAGGCACGTACCGATGGCCGGACGGGAAGGCCGTGACCGACCGGCTCACCGAAACCCTCGCCCACCGCGGCCCGGACGGGGCGGGCCGCTACAGCCGTCCCGTCGGGGACGGCGAGGTGCACCTCGGGCACCGTCGGCTGGCCGTCATCGACCTGTCCGGCACCGGCGCCCAGCCGATGGTCTCGGACGGACTCGTCCTGACGTACAACGGCGAGCTGTACAACGCGCCCGAGCTGCGCGCCGAGCTGTCGGCCGCCGGGGTGCGCTTCCGCGGTACCTCCGACACCGAGGTGCTGCTGGAGGCCTGGCGGCGCTGGGGCACGGACTGCCTGCCCCGGCTGCGCGGCATGTTCGCGTTCGGGGTCTTCGACGAGCGGACCGGTGACCTGGTACTCGCCCGCGACCAGCTCGGCGTCAAGCCGCTGTTCCTGCTCCGGCGCGGCGAGGGCCTGGTGTTCGCCTCCGAGCTCAAGGCGCTCGGCGCCGCGACCGGCGGGTCGCTGGAGGTGGACCACGCGGCGCTGGTGGCCTCGCTGCTGTACTACTGGGTGCCGGACTCGCGGTGCGCCTTCCGCGAGGCGGAGAAGCTGCCACCGGGGAGCTGGCTCAGGTGCCGGCCGGACGGCCGGGTGGAGCGCGGCCGGTTCTGGAACCTGAAGGACGTCGCCGCCGAGGGCCGGGAGCGGGCCCGCGGCGGCGAGCGGCCGGAGCTGGCCGCCGTCGTCGAGGAGTCGACCCGGCGCCACCTGCTCTCCGACGTGCCCGTGGCGACCTTCCTCTCCGGCGGCCTCGACTCCAGCTACCTGACCGCGCTGGCGGCCCGTCACCGCCCCGGAATCACCGCCTACACGATCGGGTTCCGCGCCGAGGACGCCAGGTTCGAGGCGATGCCGGACGACCTGCGCTACGCACGCCGGGTGGCCGAGCGGTTCGGCGTCGACCTGCGGGAGATCGAGATCGCTCCGAACGTGCTCGACCTGCTGCCGCGGATGACGTACCACCTGGACGAGCCGATCGGCGACCCCGCCGCGATCAACACGTTCCTGATCTGCTCGGCCGCCCGGGAGGCCGGGGTCAAGGTGATGCTCTCGGGGATGGGTGCCGACGAGCTGTTCGCCGGGTACCGCAAGCATCTGGCCAACCTGCTCGCGCTGCGCTACCAGCGTGTCCCCCGGCCCCTGCGGCGCGGGGTGTCCGCGGCCGTGGACCGGCTGCCGGTCGCGACCAGCCGCCGGGGGTACCGGTCGGTGCGCTTCGCCAAGCGGTTCCTCTCCTTCGCCGAACTGCCGGAGGAGACCGCGTTCCGGCGGAGTTACACCATGTACGACCGGGGCGAACTGCTCGACCTGGTCGATCCGGACCTGGCCCCGGCGGTCGACGACGTCCTGACCGAGCACGCGGACGTCTACCGGGACAACGACCTCGACGACTTCGTCAACCGCATGTGCCTGGGCGACGCCCGGATGTTCCTCCCGGGCCTGAACCTCGCGTACACGGACCGCTCCAGCATGGCCGCGTCGACCGAGGTGCGGGTGCCGTACGTGGACGTCGAGGTGGTGAAGGCGGCGTTCGCCGTGCCCGGTGACCGCAAGATCGTCGGCCGGCAGGGCAAGGCCGTCCTCAAGGAGGCGGCCGGCTCGATCCTGCCCCGGGAGATCGTCTACCGGCCCAAGGGGCTCTTCAGCGCCCCGCTGCGCGCCTGGATGAGCCGGGACCTGGCACCGCTGGTGCGTGAGGTGGTCAACGACGGCGAGCTGGTCCGTTCCGGCTTCCTGCGCCGCGACGCGCTGGCCCGGATGGTCGCCGCGGACGCCGCCGGGCAGCGGGACTTCTCCAAGCATCTGTGGCACGTGCTGACCCTCGAGTACTGGTATCGCGACGCGACCTCCGGGTCCGGTCGGAGCACTCGGCCGGCGGCTTAGGAATTTCAGAGGAGTTCGGGTGAAACAGGTTGTGCAGAACTACAAGAGCGGCGAGCTGGCGGTGCTCGACGTGCCGGTGCCGGGGTGCAAGCCGGGCGGTGTGCTGGTCCGCAGCGCCTACTCGCTGATCTCCACCGGGACCGAGCTCATGAAGGTGTCCGAGGCCGGCATGTCGATGGTGGGCAAGGCCCGCTCCCGACCGGACCAGGTGGCCAAGGTCATGCAGAGCGTGGCCACCAACGGGGTGCCCGCCACCTACCGCAAGGTGATGGGCAAGCTGGACTCGTACACACCGCTGGGCTACTCGCTGTGCGGGGTGGTCGAACAGGTCGGCGCCGGCATCGACGATGTGAAGGTCGGCGACCTCGTGGCCTGCGCCGGCAACGAGCACGCGTTGCACGCCGAGTTGAACTGGGTGCCGAAGAACCTCTACGCCCCGGTGCCGGACGGCCTCGCGCCCCGGCACGCGGCCTTCGGGACCGTCGGGTCGATCGCGCTGCAGGGCGTGCGCCAGGGCGAGTCCCGGCTCGGTGAGGTGGCGCTGGTCATCGGCCTCGGCCTGATCGGGCAGCTGGTGGTTCAGCTCCTCGCCGCCTCGGGAGTCCGCGTCGTCGGGGTCGACCCCGACCCGGTGCGCTGCGAGCTCGCCGAGGGCCTGGGCGCCGCGGCCTGCGGTGATCCCGCGTCCGCGGGGGTGGAGACGGCCGTCGCCGAACTCACCGGCGGCCTGGGCGTGGACCAGGTGTACCTGGCCGCCGGCGGCGGCAGCAACCAGCCCGTCGAGCTGGCCGCCCGGATGTGCCGGGACCGCGGCCGGGTCGTCGACATCGGCAAGTGCCGCCTGGACCTGCCGTGGAACGCGTACTACGAGAAGGAGCTCGACGTCCGGTTCTCCCGCAGTTACGGCCCCGGCCGCTACGACCCGGAGTACGAGCTGGAGGGGCGGGACTACCCGGTCGGCTACGTGCGCTGGACCGAGCGCCGCAACCTGGCGTGCTTCCTCGACCTCCTCGCCCACGGCAGCGTCGACGTGGAGCCCCTGGTCTCCCACGTCGCCGACTTCGACGACGCCGTCGAGACGTACCAGCGCCTGAAGGACGGCGAACTGAAGGCCGTGGCCGTGCTGTTCCGGTACCCCGGACAGGCGGAGGAAGCGGAGGAGGCGCCCGCGGTCGCCGTGCCCGCGGTGCACGTGAAGCCGAAGCCGGCCCGGGCCGCCGGGACGCCGGTGCGCCTCGCGTTCGTCGGCGCGGGAAACTACGCGACGTCGATGCTGCTGCCGCACCTGGCGCGGCGCGAGGGCGTCGAGTTGTCCGCGGTCGTCACCACGACGGCGCTGTCCGCGGCCAACGCCCGCCGGAAGTTCGGCTTCACCGAGGCGACCACCGATCTCGACGCCGTGCTCGGCGACCCGGCCGTCGACGCGGTGTTCGTGGTCACCCGCCACAGCTCGCACGCCGAACTGACCCGGCGGGCGCTGCTGGCCGGCAAGGCGGTGTTCGTGGAGAAGCCGTTGGCGCTCACCGAGGACGAGCTGGCCGACGTGCTCGCGGCGGTGGAGGAGTCCGGCAACGACCGGCTCCAGGTGGGCTTCAACCGCCGGTTCTCGCCCCTGCTGCAGGAGGCCAGGAAGCGGTTCGGTGCCCGGACCGGGCCGGCGAGCGTCCGCTACCTGGTCAACGCGGGCCGGCTGCAGCACGGCAGCTGGTACCTGCAGCAGGGCACCGAGGGCTCGCGGTTCGCCGGGGAGGGCGGGCACTTCATCGACACGGTGAGCTGGCTGCTGGAGGCCGACCCGGTCTCCGTGTACGCGATCACCACGCCCGGCACCGAGGATCTCCAGGTCGTGCTGCGCTACCCGGACGGGTCCACCGCCACCATCAGCTACGTCACCACCGGCCCGGCCGGCTTCCCCAAGGAGACGCTGGACCTGGTCGCGGACGGCCGCGCGCTGCGGCTCGACGACTTCGTCCGTGCCACCGTGTACGACGGCCGCCGCAAGCGGTGGGTCGGCTCGCGGCTGCCCAAGGCCCGGGACAAGGGCCAGTCCGCCGAACTGGCCGCGTTCGTCAGGGCCGTGCGGACCGGGGGGCCGATGCCGGTGCCGCTCCAGTCGCTGGTCGCCACCACGGCGGCCACCCTCGCCGTGCGGACCGGCCTGGCCTGCGGCGCGCCGGTGACCTTGGCGGGGGCGCGATGAGCATGAGCGCGGGCTGGTACCTGCGGCGGCTGTCCCGGATGGGGCCGCGGGAGGTCGGCGGCCGGGTGGGCGACGCGGTGCGCAGGCGGCGATGGCGGGCGGCGCGGCCGGTCTGCCCGAGCGTGACCGGCGCCCGCTTCACCGCGGTACTGCCCGCGGGGACGATCGCCGCGGTGCCACCGGACGCCGCGAAACGTCTCCTCGCCGAGGCGGACCGGCTGATGGCCGGGCACGCCGGGTACTTCGGGGTGGACCGCGACGACCTGGCCGACCCGGACTGGTGGTACGACCCGAAGACCGGACGCCGGGCGCCATGGGGCTACGCCTTCGACGTGCCGTACCGGAACGAGGACGTGGTCGGGGACATCAAGCAGATCTGGGAGCTGTCCCGGCACCAGTACCTCACCCAGCTCGCCGCCGCCTACGCGATCAGCGGGAACGAGCGGTACGCCGAGCGCGTGGCCGCGCACCTGCGGTCGTGGTGGGCGGCCAACGCGCCGCTGCGCGGCGTGCACTGGACCAGCGGCATCGAGCTGGGGATCCGGCTGCTGTCCTGGGTGTGGATCCGCCGGCTGCTGGACGGCTGGCCGGGCGCGGCCGGGCTGTTCGAGGAGAACCCGGTGGCGATCCACCAGGTCTGGCACCACCAGCGCTGGCTGGCCGCGTTCCCCAGCCGGGGGTCCTCGGCGAACAACCACGTCATCGCCGAGGCCGCCGGGCAGTTCGCGGCGGCCTGCGCGTTCGGGTGGTTCCCCTCCTCGGCGCGCTGGCGGGACGACGCCATGCGGTCGCTGGAGCGGCATCTGCGGAGCAACACCTTCGGCTCCGGCCTCAACCGCGAGCTGGCCACCGAGTACCACGGACTGGTGCTGGAGCTCGGCCTGGCCGCGGTGGCCGAGGCGGACGCCGCCGGTGTGCCGGTCCCCGCGTCGGTCCGGCTGGTGCTGCTGCGGATGACCGACGCGCTCGCCGCGGTCGTGGACAACCGGCTGCGACCGCCGCGCCAGGGGGACGCGGACGACGGGCACGGGCTGGTCGTGGACGGCGCGGGCACCGACCGCTGGGCCTCGCTGCTGGCCACCGGGGAGACCGTGTTCGGCCGGCTCGACTGGTGGCCGGCGGTGACCGGTACCGATGTGCGCACCCCGCTGCTGGCCGCGCTCGTCAGGCCCACGGACCTGTCCGTGCGCCGCCCGGCGAGCCGGCCGGGCCACTTCGCCGACGCCGGGCTCACGATCCTGCGCGGTCCGGAGGAGATCTGGTGCCGCTGCGACGGCGGTCCGCACGGGTTCCTGTCCATCGCCGCGCACGCCCACGCGGACGCGCTGTCCGTGGAGGTCCGGCACGACGGGGTCGACGTGCTCGCCGACCCGGGGACGTTCTGCTACCACGGGCAGCCCGAGTGGCGGCGCTACTTCCGGTCGACCCTCGGCCACAACACCCTGCAGCTGGACGGCGGTGACCAGTCCGTCTCCGGCGGCCCGTTCCTGTGGACCCGGCACGCCCGCACCCGGGTCCTGGTCGCGGAACCGTCCGGCGCCTCCGGCGGGGGGACGGCCCGCTGGTGTGCCGAGCACGACGGCTACCGGCCCTCCGTGCACCGCCGCCGGGTGGAGCTGACGGCCGCGGGCCGGGAGCTGAGGGTGGTCGACGAGGTCCGCGGCCCGCACGGCACGCGCCGGGCCGTGCGCCTGGCGTTCCACCTCGGCCCGGCGATCACCGCGGAGCTGGTGGAGAACCGGGCGCGGCTCACCTGGACCCGGGGCGGCGAGGACCGCTCCGCGGTGCTCGACCTGCCCGGGCAGCTGCGCTGGCGGGCGCACCGGGGCGAGAGCGACCCGCCGCTGGGCTGGTACTCCCCCGGCTTCGGCCGCAAGGAACCCACCACCACACTGGTCGGCACCGGCTTCGCCGACGGCGCGGAGGGGTTCACCACCGTGCTCGGGTTCCGCGGCTAGGGGGCCTGTGATGGATCTCCGGGGAGGAAGGAACGCCCGCCGCGCAGGGGCCGGGGGCCGCGGCCGGGGCGTGCTCTCGGCGAGCCGGCCGAAGGCCCTCGTCCTGGGCGCGCTCGGGCTGTCGGCCGGTGCGGCGCGCGGGGGTGCCTCCCACGCCCCCGCGGCGGAGGGGGAGCGTGCGGGGCGTCGCGGCGCCGCGGAGATCCGGCACAAGCCCCCCGGCGGAGGACCCGTGGGGACCACGTGGCGGCGCTGGGCGTCGCCGGCGGCACCGCTGGCGCTGGTCCTGCTGGCGGCGACCGGCTGTACGAGCACGTCGGACGCCCCGGCGGAGCCGACCGGTGCGCCCTCCGCCTCCGGGGCGCCCACCCCGTCGGGAGGGCCCTCCGCCTCCGGGGCGCCCGCCCCGTCCGTGGCCCGGGTGTGCGCCGAGCCGGCGGCCGGGCCGGCGAAGGCCCCGGCGGGCGCGGTGACGGTCGACCCCTCGGTCGTCGGTGACCTGGCCGAGAAGACCAGGAACAGCCCCCCGAACACCACGTTCTGGCTTCGCCCGGGCAAGCACAGGCTCGAGCCGGAACGCTACGCCCAGGTCATCGCCAAGGAGGGGAACACCTACCTCGGTGCGCCGGGCGCGGTGCTCGACGGCGGGGAGACCAACCAGTACGCGTTCGGCGGCACCGCCCGCGACGTCACCATCCGCCATCTGACCGTGCAGCATTTCGTCGCGCCGAACAACGAGGGCGTGGTCAACCACGACATGGCCGACGGATGGGTGATCGAGCACGCGACGATCCAGCACAACTCCGGCGCCGGGCTGATGGCCGGTGCCCGCCAGCAGGTCCGCGCCAGCTGCCTGCGCGGCAACGGGCAGTACGGGATGAACGCGTACAAGACCGGTGACTCCATCCGGGGCCTGGTGGTCGAGGGCAACGAGATCGTGGGCAACAACACCGACGACTGGGAGCGGCGGCAGCCGGGCTGCGGCTGCACCGGAGGCATCAAGTTCTGGGCCGTCGACGGCGCCGACATCCGCGGCAACTGGGTGCACGACAACCGCGGCGTCGGGTTGTGGGCGGACAACAACAACAACGACTTCCGCATCGAGGACAACGTGCTGGAGGCCAACGACGGTGCCGCGCTGATGTACGAGACCAGCTACAACGCGGTCGTCCGGAACAACACGATCCGCCGGAACAACTGGGTCGAGGGCCGCAAGCACGCCGAGCGCGGCGACGACTTCCCGTACGCGACCGTCTACGTGTCCGAGGCCGGCGGCGAGCCACGGGTCCGGGCCCGCACGGACAAGATCGAGATCTACCGGAACGTACTGGAGAACAACTGGTCCGGGATCACCCTGTGGGAGAACGCCGACCGGTTCTGCAACAGCCCGGCCAACACCTCGACCGGATACTGCACGTTGCTGGTGAAGGACACCGACCGCTGCGCGCGGCCGGCGATCGCCACCGCACCGCTGTACTCCGACTGCCGGTGGAAGACGCAGCGGGTGGACATCCACGACAACCGCTTCGTGCTGGACCCGTCCGTCGTCAAGTGCGCGGACGAGTGCGGTCGCATGGCGGTGCTCTCCAACTACGGCACCTACCCGGACTGGTCGCCGTACAAGGGCGAGCGGGTGGCCGAGGCGATCACCCACGAGCAGCACAACCGCTGGCACGACAACGTCTACCGCGGACCGTGGAGCTTCGTCGCCGTCGACCCGGGCCGCAAGCTCGACCCCGGGCAGTGGCAGGCCGCGCCGTACCGGCAGGACGCGGGCAGCACCTTCGACCCACGGGCCGGTGGTTGAGATGGGCGGGGACCTGGCACGCGGCGGGCCGCCGGGCGGACCGGGCGCGGTGGGCACACGACCGCCCGGTGCCGCACCACGCCCGGCCGGTACCCCGAAGGCCGTCGGGATCGTCTGGGCGCTGCTGGGCCTCAACACGCTCGGCTCCGCCGGGGCGAAGACCGTCGTCACGCTGCCCCGCTCCCTCATCCAGATGGTCACCATGGGGGCGCTGGTCGCCGCGTTCGCGCTGGCGCTCGCGCTCAATTGCCGGCTGCGCCTGCGAGCCGGCGCCTTCCTGTTCCTGCTCACCCTGCTGCTGGTGCCGAGCGTGATCTCCAGCGTGCACCTGGAGGTCGGGTTCGGCGCGCTGTTCCGCTGCGCCCGGCTGGCCCTCTTCGTCGGCACGCTGTGGCTGCTCAGCCGCTGGTGGGACGGCGGCATGACGTTCGTCCGGTACCACATCCGGATGTACTTCGCGGTGCTCGGCGTGGTGGCCGCGGGCCTGGCCGTCTCGCCGGGCACGGCCCTGCCCGAGTACTACGGCGGGCGGCTGGTCGGCGCGCTGTGGCCGCTCACCCCGCCGCAGATCGGGCAGTACGCCGCGGTGATCACCGGGCTCACCGTGCTGCTCGTGCTGGGCCGCCGGACCACCGGGGCCGGCGCCGCGGTGGTCATCGTGCCGGCGCTCGTCCTGCTGGCGCTGACCCACACCCGGACCGCCACGCTCGGTCTGCTCGTCGGGTTGGCGCTGGCGATCGGCTCGCTCGTCCTGACCAGTTCCGCCGCGCGCCGGTTCTTCGGCTGGGCGGTGCTGTGCGCCACGGTGGCCGCGGTCGCGTTCAGCTCCGCGCTGCAGGCGTGGTTCCTGCGCGGACAGAGCCAGGAGAACTTCTCCAACCTCACCGGCCGGGCCAAGGTCTGGGACGCCCTGCTGGCGGCGCCCCGGACGACCGGGGAGAAGGTGTTCGGCATGGGCCTGGGCGACAAGTCGTTCGACGGGCTGCCGATCGACAACAGCTGGCTGGCCGTCTACCACGAGCAGGGTCTGGCCGGCGTCACCCTCGTCGCGGGGTTCGTCGTCGTGCTGGGCGGCGTCGCGTTGCTGCGGCCGCCGTCGCTGCCGAGGGCCTGCGCGATCTTCCTGATCAGCTACTGCGCGATCTCGTCGTACACCGAGGCCGGCCTGGGCGACGCCTCGCCGTATCTGCTCCATCTGGCCCTGGCCGCCTCGCTGCTCGCGGCACCTGCCGCGGCCACGCCCCGCCCGCCGGCCGCGGCCTCCTCGACGACGTGTCCCGCGCGGGGCCCGGGACCGGAGGTGACCTGAGCATGCACGTCCTCGTGGTGCACAACCGCTACTCCTCGGCACAGCCGAGCGGCGAGAACAGGGTCGTCGACGAAGAGGTGGAGCTGCTGCGCGCGGCCGGCCACCGGGTCGACGTGTTCGAGCGGCGCAGCGACGACATCGCCGCCCGGTCCCTGCTGGGCAAGGCGGCGGTGCCGCTTCTGGTGCCGTGGAACCCGTCGGTCCGCGCGGAGCTCGCCGCCCGGCTCCGCACCGAGCGGCCGGACGTGGTGCACGTCCACAATGTCTTCCCGCTCCTGTCGCCCGCGGTGCTGGCCGCCTGCGCCGACGCCGGCGTGCCCGTCGTCGCCACGCTGCACAACTACACCCAGGTCTGCCCGCCCGGCACGCTGCACCGGGACGGCCGGCCGTGCACCGAGTGCGTGGGGACGGCGGCGTCGCTGCCCGCCGTCCGGCACGGCTGCTACCGGGGCTCGCGGCTGGCGACGGTTCCGCTCGCGGTCAGCCTGTCGGTCAACCGGCGGCGGTGGTGGTCCGGCGTGGAGCGGTTCTTCTGCATCTCCGCGGCACAGCGCGACGTCCTGGTGCGGTCCGGCATGCCGGCCGGGCGGCTGTCGGTGAAGCACAACTTCGTGCCCGACCCGGGCGCCTGCCGAGCGGGCGCCGGCGAGCACCTGCTGTTCCTCGGCAGGCTCGCGGAGGCCAAGGGCGTACGGCTGCTCATGGCCGCGTGGGAACGGGCCACCGCCGACGGCGGTGTGGGCGTGCCGCTCGTGATCGCCGGCGCGGGACCGCTGGAGCGGGAGGTGACCGCCTGGGCGGCGGGCCGGGACGACGTGCGGTACGTCGGCCTGTACGACCCGGCCCAGTGCCGGCGGGCCGTCGCGCGGGCGGTCGCCGTGGTGGCTCCCTCCATGGCCCGGGAGACCTTCGGCCTGGTGGTCGCGGAGGCGATGGCGGCGGGGGTCCCGGCCGTCGCCGCCGGCCACGGCGCCTTCGTCGAACTCGTCGAGGACGGGGTGACCGGGCTGCTGCACCGACCGGGCGAGCCCGTCTCGCTCGCGTCGTGCCTGCGCCGCATCACGGCCGAGCCGGCCCTCGGCCGGGAGATGGGCCGGGCGGCCCGGCGCCGCTACGAGCAGGACTTCAGCCCGGCCGTCGGCCTGGAACGCCTGGTGGACGGGTACCGCACCGCGATCGCGGGTCGGTCCGGCGGCGGGGACGGCCCGCCACCGGTTGGGGACACGAGCACTGGCTCGCGGTGGGGGCACCCGCGCGAGCGGGATGGGGGCAGTAGATGACACGATGCCGACTCTGCGGCTCGACGGCGCTGGCGAGCGTCGTCGACCTGGGGGCGACCCCGCCGTGCGAGAGCTTCCTCGCCGCGGACCGGCTGGACGAGCCGGAGCCGGCGTACCCGCTGCACCTGCGGGTCTGCACCGACTGCTGGCTCGCGCAGATCCCTCCGCTGATCACGCCGGAGGAGACGTTCACGCAGTACGCGTACTTCTCCTCCTACTCGACCTCCTGGGTGGAGCACGCGCGCACGTTCGTCGCCGACGCCGTCCGACGGCTGGGGCTGGGCGCCGGTTCCTTCGTGGTCGAGGTCGCGAGCAACGACGGGTACCTGCTGCGGCACATGGTGGACCGGGGGATCCGCTGCCTCGGCATCGAGCCCTCGGTGAACGTCGGCGCCGCGGCGCGGGAGGCCGGTGTGCCCACGCTCACCGCGTTCCTGGGCCCGGACACCGGCTCGGCCGTCCGCGAAGAGCACGGCCCGGCGGACCTGGTCGTGGCCAACAACGTGTACGCGCACATCCCCGACGTCGTCGGGTTCACCCGGGGGCTGCGTGCCCTCGTCGCCGACGACGGCTGGGTCTCCATCGAGGTGCAGCACCTGCTGACCCTGATCGAGGAGAACCAGTACGACACGATCTACCACGAGCACTTCCAGTACTACACGGTCGCGTCCGCGATCCGGGCCCTCGAGAGCGGCGGACTCGCCCTCGTGGACGTCGAGTTGCTGCCCACGCACGGTGGTTCGATCCGGCTGTGGGCCCGCCCGGCCGAGGTGGCCGGCGAGCCGGCGCGGCGGGTGGCCGACGTACTGGCCCGGGAGAAGGCCGCCGGGCTGCAGGAGCTGTCCGGCTACACCGAGTTCTCCGCCCGGGTGGCCAAGGTGCGCCGGGACCTGCTCCGGTTCCTCATCGAGGCGGCCGAGCGCGGCGAGACGGTCGTCGGCTACGGCGCCCCGGGCAAGGGCAACACCCTGCTCAACCACTGCGGCATCCGGCCCGACCTGCTCCCGTACACGGTCGACCGCAACCCCTACAAGCACGGCAGGTTCACCCCGGGCACCCGCGTCCCGATCCTGCCGCCCGAGCGGATAGCCGCCGACCGGCCGGACTACGTCCTCGTCCTGCCGTGGAACCTGCGGGACGAGCTGGTCGAGCAGCTGTCCTTCGTGCACGAGTGGGGCGGCCGGCTGGTCTTCCCCATCCCGGAACTGAGCATCGTCGGCGGCGCGTCGTGAAAGGTCACAGCATGAAGGTCGTTCTGTTCTGCGGCGGTTACGGGATGCGGATGCGCAGCGGCGCCGCAGACGACGTGCCCAAACCCATGGCGATGGTCGGACCGAGACCGCTGATCTGGCACGTCATGCGCTACTACGCGCACTTCGGGCACACGGAGTTCATCCTCTGCCTCGGGTACGGGGCCCACCACATCAAGGACTTCTTCCTCACCTACGAGGAGACGACGTCCAACGACTTCGTGCTGCGGGGCGGACGGACCGAGCTGCTGTCCACCGACATCTCCGACTGGACGATCACCTTCGCACAGACCGGCATCGAGTCACCGATCGGGGAGCGGCTGCGCCGGGTACGGCACCACCTGGACGGCGACGAGATGTTCCTCGCCAACTACGCCGACGTGCTCACCGACGCACCGCTGCCGGAGATGATCGAGAACTTCGCCCGGCGCGACGCCGGTGCGTCGATGATGGTGGTGCCGCCGCAGTCCTCGTTCCACTGTGTGGACCTGGGCGAGGACGGCCTGGTCGGGGGCATCACCGCGGTGAGCGAACTGCCGCTGTGGGAGAACGGGGGCTACTTCGTTCTCCGCCAGGAGGTCTTCGACCACATACCGGAGAACGGGGACCTGGTCGCCGACGGATGCGCCCAGCTGGCCAAGCGCGGCCGGCTGGTCGCACACCGGCACCGCGGCTTCTGGAAGCCGACCGACACCGTGAAGGAGCGGGCCGCGCTCGACGCCGCCTACGCCCGGGGCGACCGCCCGTGGGCCGTGTGGGAACGGGACGGGGCGGGGGCGCACGCCGGGGTGAGGTCCGCGTGATCCGGCTCGGCGCCGGACGGGTGGACCGGATCGTCGCGGTGGGCGCGCACTGCGACGACATCGCCATCGGCGCCGGCGGCACGCTGCTGACGCTGTGCCTCGCGCGGCCGGGCGTCCGCGTCGACGCGCTGGTTCTCTCCGGCGGAGGCGGCGAGCGGGAGCAGGAGGAGCGGGCCGCGCTCGCCGCCTTCTGCCCGGGCGCCGACCTGCGGCTGACCGTGCACAAGCTGCCGGACGGCCGACTGCCCGTGCACTGGGACGAGGCCAAGGCCGCGGTCGAGGAACTGCGCGGGCGGACCGACCCTGACCTCATCCTCGCCCCGCGCACCGACGACGCGCACCAGGACCACCGCGGCCTGGCGAAGCTGATACCCACCGCGTTCCGCGACCACCTGGTGCTCGGCTACGAGATCGTCAAGTGGGACGGCGATCTCGGCCGCCCGTCCGCGTACCAGCCGCTGTCGCCCCAGACCGCCGAACAGAAGGTGCGGCTGCTGCAGGAGCACTACCCCTCGCAGCGGCACCGGCCCTGGTACGACCGCGAGGCCTTCCTGGGTCTCGCACGCATCCGCGGCATCGAATGCCACGCGCGCTACGCCGAGGCGTTCGCCGTCACCAAACTCACTCTCGACCTGGGGGACTGAACCTTGCGCGTACTGCTGACCGGACACCAGGGCTACCTGGGCACCGTGATGGCCCCGGTCCTCACGGCGGCCGGACACGACGTCGTCGGTCTCGACTCGGGCCTGTTCGCCGACTGCGTCCTCGGCCCGGCGCCCGCGGACCCGCCGGGCCACCGGGTGGACCTGCGCGACGTCACGGCCGAACACGTGGCCGGGGCGGACGCCGTGATCCACCTGGCCGCGCTCTCCAACGACCCGCTGGGCTCGCTGGCGCCGGAGCTCACCTACGACATCAACCACCACGCGTCCGTACGCCTCGCCCGGCTGGCCCGTGACGCGGGAGTGCGGCGCTTCCTGTACGCGTCGACCTGCTCGGTCTACGGCGCCGCCGGCGGTGACGACCTGGTGACCGAGGACGCCCCGCTGCGCCCGGTGACGCCGTACGCGGAGTCCAAGGTGCGGGTGGAGGACGACCTGCACGCGCTGGCCGACGACGACTTCACCCCGGTGTTCATGCGCAACGCCACCGCCTTCGGCCACTCACCCCGGCTGCGCGCCGACATCGTGCTGAACAACCTGGTGGGCCACGCGCTCCTGTCGGGCGAGGTGCTGGTGCTCTCCGACGGCACCCCCTGGCGCCCGCTGGTGCACGCCGCCGACATCGCCCGGGCCTTCACGGCCGCGCTGACCGCGCCGCGCGACGCGGTGCACGACCGGGCGTTCAACATCGGCAGCGAGGCCAACAACGTCACCGTCTCCGAGATCGCCGGGCAGGTCGCCGAGGCGGTGGCCGGCTCCAAGGTGGTGATCACCGGGGAGACCGGGGCCGACCCGCGGTCGTACCGGGTGGACTTCTCCCGGTTCCGCTCCGCTGTGCCCGGCTTCGACTGCGAGTGGACGGTGAAGCGGGGCGCGCTCGAACTCGCCGACGCCTACCGGGCACACGGGCTCACCCAGGAGGACTTCGAGCGGCGCTTCACCCGCCTCGCCGTGCTGCGCGCGGCGTCCGAGGCCGGCACCGTCGACGGCACCCTGCGGTGGCGCCGATGACCGCCACCGGCGACCGGCCGGCGACCGAGCCCGGCGAGGAGATGTACGCGCTGGTGGAGCGGCTGTACCCGCTGTGCCGCAGCATCACCGGCGACGGCGTGCGCGCCACCCTGGACATCGTCGGCGAGTACGTCCCGCTCCAGGTGCACGAGGTGCCGACCGGGACCCAGGTGCTCGACTGGACGGTGCCCGAGGAGTGGAACATCCGGGACGCGTACATCGCCGACGCCACCGGCCACCGGGTCGTCGACTTCGCCGCCTCCAGCCTGCACGTGCTCGGCTACAGCGTGCCGGTGGCGGCGACCATGCCGCTGGCCGAGCTGCGCGGACACCTGTACACCCTGCCGGACCACCCGGGCTGGGTGCCGTACCGCACCAGCTACTACCAGCCGGAATGGGGGTTCTGCCTGGCCCAGGAGACCCTGGACGCGATGCCGGACGGCGAGTACGAGGTGCGCATCGACTCCACGCTCACGGACGGCCACCTCACCTACGCCGAGCACGTGGTCCCCGGACAGGTCCCGGACGAGGTGATCGTCTCCTGTCACGTCTGCCACCCGTCGCTGGCCAACGACAACCTGGCCGGCATCGCGGTGGCGACGTTCCTCGCCCGCGAGCTGGCGCGGCGGACGCCGTACTACACCTACCGGTTCCTGTTCGCGCCCGGCACCATCGGGGCGATCACCTGGCTGGCCCGCAACGCGGAGCGGGTGGAACGGGTCAGGCACGGGCTGGTGCTGGCCTGCGCCGGCGACCCGGGGCACCTGACGTACAAGCAGAGCAGGCGGGGCGACGCGGAGATCGACCGGGTGATGCGCCACGTGCTGGCCGCCTCCGAACGCCCGCACCGCATCGACGAGTTCACTCCGTACGGCTACGACGAGCGGCAGTTCTGCTCGCCCGGCTTCGATCTCGGCGTGGGCTCGCTCACCCGCACCCCGTACGCCGGCTACCCCGAGTACCACACCTCGGCGGACAACCTGGACCTCGTCTCCCCCCAGGCGATGGCGGACACGCTCGCCGTGTGCCGCGAGGCCTTCGCGGTCCTCGACCGGAACCGGCGCTACCAGAACCTCAGCCCTCACGGCGAACCGCAGTTGGGCCGGCGCGGGCTGTACGACGCGCTCGGTGGCCGCAGCGACACCAAGCAGGCCCAGATGGCCATGCTCTGGGTGCTCAACCTCTCCGACGGCGAGCACAGTCTGCTGGACGTCGCGGAGCGCTCCGGGCTGCCGTTCGACACCGTCGCCGCCGCGGCCGGTGCCCTGCACGACGCCGGGCTGCTCAAGGCATGACGCCGATGACCACCGGCGGGGAGAACCCGAGGACGACGGCGCGACCGGCCGGATCCGCCCGGCGCGCCCTCGCCGGCCGGCTGTCCTGGGGACTGGCCGACCAGGCGGCCTCCAGCATGTCCAACTTCGCGGTGGGCATCTACGTGGCCCGCTCGCTGGGGGTGACCGCGTTCGGCGTGTTCAGCCTGGCCTGGGTGACCTACGGCGTGGTGCTCAACGTCGCCCGCGGCCTTGCCACCGACCCGCTCGTGGTCCGCTTCAGCGGTGTGCCGGACGCGTCCTGGCGCGGGGCGGTGGCCCGGTCGTCGGGTACCGCGCTCGGCGTCGGCGCCGCCCTCGGCGCGGCGTCCGTGGTGACCGGCCTCGCGCTCGGCGGCGGCGTGGGGACCGCGTTCGCCTGCCTCGGCGTCGTGCTGCCGGGGCTGCTGCTGCAGGACGCGTGGCGGTTCGCGTTCTTCGCCGCCGGCAGCGGGCGGAAGGCGTTCGTCAACGACCTCGTGTGGGGGGTCGCGCTCGTCCCGGCGATGGTGGTGGCCGCCCGCGCGGGCAGCGTGTCCGCCTTCGTGCTGGCCTGGGGCGGGTCCGCCGCGGTGGCCGCCGGGTACGGCTGCCTCCAGTCCGGGATCCGGCCACGGCCGGCCGGCGCGCGCGCGTGGCTCCGCACGCACCGCGACCTCGGTTACCGGTACCTGGTCGAGAACGTCAGCAACAGCGGGGCGAGCCAGCTGCGGGCGTACGGGCTCGGCGCGATCGTCGGGCTCGGCGCGGTGGGCGTGATCCGGGGCGCCGAGCTGCTGCTCGGCCCGTTCCTCGCGCTGCTGATGGGGCTCTCGCTGGTCACCGTCGCGGAGGCGGCGCGGGTGCTGCGACGGGCCCCGCACCGCCTCGGCGCGTTCTGCCTCGCGCTGGGCGGCGGGCAGGCCGTCGCCGCGCTGCTCTGGGGCGGGGCCCTCCTGCTGGTGCCGGACCGGCTCGGCGAACTCGTGCTCGGCGGCGTCTGGAGCTCCGCCGCGGAGCTCGTCGTGCCGGTCACGCTCGGCGTCGCGGGCGCCGGACTCGGCACCGGTGCGGCGGCCGGGCTGCGCGCGCTCGGCGCGGCCCGGCGCAGCCTGCGCAGCCAGCTCGTCGCCTCCGCCTGCTACCTCGTCGGCGGGCTCGGCGGGGCGGCCGTGGCCGGCACGGCCGGCTCGGCCTGGGGCGTCGCCGCCGCGACCGTCTGCGGCTCGGCCGTGTGGTGGCTGCAGCTGCGCTCCGCCCTGAGCGAGCACCACCAGAACACCATCCGTGAAGTGAGGACGTCATGACCGCCCATCCCCGGCTGAGCATCGGCCTGCCCGTGTACAACGGCGAGGAATACCTCGCCGAGGCCCTCGACGCCCTGCTCGGCCAGACCTACGAGGACTTCGAACTGGTCGTCTCCGACAACGCCTCGACGGACGGCACCCAGGACATCTGCCGCAAGTACGCCGCGCGGGACTCCCGCATCCGGTACATACGGCTGCCCCGGAACATCGGCGCCGCGCCGAACCACAACCACGTGTTCACCGAGTGCCGCGGCGAGCTGTTCAAGTGGGCCTCGCACGACGACCTGTACGCCCGGGACCTGCTGCGGCGCTGCGTCCAGGCGCTGGACGAGCGGCCCGACGTGATCCTCGCCCACGCCGACCAGGCGGTCATCGACGAGGACGGCCAGGTGAAGGTCCCGTACGAGTACACGCTCGCCACCGCCTCGCCGCGCGCCCCGGAGCGCTTCCGCAGCATGCTGTTCGAGCCCGGCGGAGACGACTTCTACGGGGTGATGCGGGCCGACGTGCTGCGCCGGGTCAAGCCGCACGACAGCTACCACCACGCGGACCGCACGTTCGTCGCCGAGATCGGCCTGCACGGACCCTTCCACCAGGTGCCGGAGCTGCTGTACTTCCGCCGCGACCACCCCACCCGCGCCGAACGGGCGAACCCTTCCAAGCGCTCCCGGTGCGTCAACCTCGACCCGCGCCGGGCCGGCCTCCTGCACCCGACGCCCCGGCTGCTCGCCGAGTACGTCTGGGGCTTCGTCTCGGCGATCCGGCGGGCGCCGCTGTCCTCGGCCGACCGGCGCGCGTGCTACCGCCACCTGGCCGCGTGGATGATCAGCCGGGCCCGGCCGGGCGCCGGCGAGCGGGTCGAGGACCGCGCCCCGGTCGACCCGGCCGGGCTCACCGTCTCCGTCGACGCCCTCGTCGCCGGGCGTGAGGGGAGGCAGTCGTGACTTCGGTGCGGGTCGGGGTGTTCGGCCTGCTCGGCTCCGGCAACCTCGGCAACGACGGGTCGCTCGAGGCTGTGCTCGGGTACCTGCGCGCCGAGCACCCGGAGGCGGCCGTGGACGCGCTGTGCGGCGGGCCCGAGGTGGTCGCCGCCCGGTACGGGATCCCCGCGACGCGGCTGCACTGGTACCGCGGGGAGTACCGGACCGCCTCGCGTGCGGGGGCGATCGCGGCGAAGGGCCTGGGCAAACTCGTCGACGCCGTCCGCACCGCCGCCTGGGTGCGCCGGCACGACGTGGTGATCGTGCCGGGCATGGGCGTCCTGGAGGCCACGCTGCCGCTGCGGCCGTGGGGCTTCCCGTACTCGCTGTTCCTGCTCTGCGCGGCCGGCCGGCTGTCCGGCACCCGGGTCGCGCTGGTCGGCGTCGGCGCCGCACCGATCGGCGACCGGCCGACCCGGGCCCTGGTGCGCTGGTCGGCGCGGCTGGCCGCGTACCGGTCGTACCGGGACGACCTGTCCCGCGACGCGATGCGGGCGATGGGCGTGGACACCGCGCGCGACGAGGTCCACCCGGACCTCGCGTTCGCCCTGCCGGCGCCGCCGGCGGCGAGCGAGCCCGCGGGCGAGCCGGGCCTGGTCTGCGTCGGCGTCATGGACTTCCACGGCGGCAACGACGACCGCGCCCGGGCCGAGGAGATCCACCGGCGCTACGTCGACGGGACGACCCGCTTCGTCCGCGCGCTGGTCGCGGACGGCAGGCCGGTCCGGCTGCTCACCGGCGACGAGTGCGACGCGCCGGTGGCCGCCGCGATCCTCGACGCCGTGGACTCCCCGCTGGTCACCGCCGCCGGGGCGGCCTCGCTGGCCGACCTGATGAAGGAGGCGGCGGCCGCCGACGCCGTGGTGGCGACCCGGTACCACAACCTGGTCTGCGCGCTGAAGGCCGGCACACCCACGCTGGCGCTCAGCTACGCGGCCAAAAGCGACGCGCTGATGACGGAGATGGGGCTGGGCGCCTACCGCCACCCGGCGCGGGAGGTCGACGCCGACCGGCTGCTCGAGCAGTTCCGGGCCCTGGAGAAACGATCGGCAGAGCTGCGGCGGACCCTCACCGAGCGGAACCTCGCCGCCGCCCGGCGCCTGGAGGACCAGTTCACCGCCCTCACCGCGGCCCTGTTCCCGGCGACCGGCCACGCACCCACCCACGCCCTGCGGGAGGCTCCATGAAAGCGACCGAAGTCCCGGAGATCGCCGGCGCGTACCTGTTCGAGCCGACGCCGCACGCGGACGAACGCGGCTTCTTCTGCCGCACCTTCGACGCCGACGTGGTCCGCTCGGTGGGCCTCGACCCGTGCGCCTTCGTCCAGGACAGCCTGTCCCGTTCGGCCCGGGGCGTACTGCGCGGCCTGCACCTGCGCTCGGGCGCCGGCGAGGCCAAGCTGGTGCGGTGCTCGTACGGGAGGATCTTCGACGTCGTCGTGGACCTGCGGGCGGACTCACCGACGTATCGCAACCGGGCCTTCTTCGAGCTGTCCGACGAGACGCAGGTGACCCTGTACATCCCGGCGGGGTGCGCGCACGGCTTCCAGGCGCTGTCCGGGACCGCCGACACCGCGTACCGGATCGACCGCCCGCACGATCCGGCCGAGGACGTGACGATCGCCTTCGACGACCCGGAGCTCGCCATCCCCTGGCCGCTGCCGGCCACATCGATGTCCCAGCGGGACCGGGAGGCGCCGAGCCTCGCCGAGGTCCTGAAGCACACAGAGAAGTGAGGGCCGGCGTGGACACCGAAGCAACCGAAGGGACCGGGGAGTTCCTCCTGCCCCGGTCGCGGGCGGCGAACGAGCGGCTGCACAGCCTGGTCCCCGGGGGCGCGCACACCTACGCCAAGGGCGACGACCAGTACCCCGAGAACCTGGCCCCGGTCATCAGCCACGGCCGCGGCGCCCACGTGTGGGACGTCGACGGCAACCGCTACGTCGAGTACGGCTCCGGCCTGCGGTCGGTCAGCCTCGGCCACGCCCACCCCCGCGTGGTCGAGGCGGTGCGGCGGGAACTCGACCGCGGCAGCAACTTCGTCCGCCCGTCCGTCGTGGAGGTCGAGGCCGCGGAACGCTTCCTGGCCACGGTGCCGACCGCCGAGATGGTGAAGTTCGCGAAGAACGGCTCCGACGCCACCACCGCCGCGGTGCGCCTCGCCCGTGCCGCCACCGGGCGCGGGCGGGTCGCGATCTGCGCCGACCACCCCTTCTTCTCCGTCGACGACTGGTTCATCGGCACCACACCGTTGTCCGCGGGCATTCCGGCGGCGACCACCGACCTCACCGTGTCCTTCCCCTACGGGGACCTGGCCGCCACGGAGGCGCTGCTCACCCGGTACCAGGACGAGGTCGCCTGCCTGATCCTCGAACCGGCCACCCACACCGAGCCGCCGCCCGGATACCTCGCCGGCCTCCGCGAGCTGGCCGACCGGCACGGCTGCGTGCTGGTCTTCGACGAGATGATCACCGGCTTCCGCTGGTCCGAGGCGGGCGCCCAGGGCCTGTACGGCGTCGTCCCCGACCTCTCCACGTTCGGCAAGGCGCTGGGCAACGGATGCGCCGTCTCCGCGCTGGCCGGGCGCCGCGACCTGATGGAGCGGGGCGGGCTGCGTCACGCCGGTGACCGGGTGTTCCTGCTGTCCACCACGCACGGTGCGGAGACGCACTCCCTGGCAGCCGCGATGGCCGTGCAGACCACCTACGCCGAAGAAGGCATCACCGCGCGGCTCCACGCCCTCGGCGAGCGGCTGGCCGCCGGTGTCCGCGACGCCGCGGCGAGCATGGGCGTCGCCGACCACGTCGTCGTCCGGGGGCGGGCCAGCAACCTGGTCTTCGCCACCCTCGACGAGAACCGGCAGCCGTCGCAGCGGTACCGCACCCTGTTCCTGCGCCGGCTCCTGGAGGGCGGGGTACTGGCCCCCTCGTTCGTGGTGAGCAGCGCGCTCGGCGACGCCGACATCGATCACACCGTCGACGTGGTGGCCCAGGCGTGTGCGGTGTACCGGAAGGCACTCGACGCCGGTGACCCGACCCCGTGGATGGCCGGACGACCGGTGAAGCCGGTGTTCCGCCGCTTCGCGTGACGTGCATGGCACGACGTGACGTGACATGACGTGTGGCGTGGCGCGCGAACGCGCGACATGAGGGGCAAAACATCTGACGGCGAAGGGGGTGTGACGCTTCGTCAGCGACGCTCCCGCCGCCCGGCGTCGGCCGCCCGGTCGGCCCTCCGGTCGGCCAACCACGTGGTCGCCCGGTCGACCAGCCACGCGGTCGCCGGTGTCACGGCCAGCGCGGTGCACCAGCCGCCGAGGGTGTCGGTCGCGTAGTGCGCGCCCAGGGCGACCTGCGCCCACCCCATGGCCGCACCGGCGACCAGCGCCGCGGTGAGCACGAGCAGCGTGCCGGCCGCCCTGCCGAGGCGGAGCCGGCCGGCCGCGAGCAGGGCCACCACGAGGGCGAACGCGGTGAGGAAGGCGGTGTGCCCGCTCGGGAAGGACAGGTGCCCGTCGTGGATGGTGCGTCCCACCAGGACCTTGAGCAGCCTCGCCGTCCCCACGGCCAGGCCGGCGCCGGCGACGACGAACACCGCCGCGCGTGGAAGCCGCAGCAGCAGGCAGCCCGTCACGGTGGCCCCGACCAGCGTGGCCGCTCCCACGGGCTCCCCCAGGAAGTCCGTGGCCTCAGCGACGTGCCGCCACGGCGTCCCCGCTCCGTCCACCGCCGCCGAGATCCGCGTGTCCACCGTGCCGGGCTCCCGGTCGCCGGCGTACAGGCCCCCGAACACGGCGACCGCCAGCGCGGCGAGGGCCGCAGTCAGCCCGATCCAGGCGCGCAGCGACGGAGGCAGCACCGCGGGCGCCGACCGGCCGGTCACACGCCCACCGCGTCCGGTCGCCCCGCGCTGCCGCGCCGTTGACGGTCGAGTCGCACACCCCGCTCGTGCCCCGGGCGGGGAGAAGCCCGTAGCCCGTCGCGAACCGCCCAACAGATGCGATGCACCTTCGCCTCCCGTCGGGGCCGCCGACATGGCCGGGATCGTCAGATCCGCTCGGAGCTGCAGGGGTTGGTGGCCCGCGTGGGCCACGCCGTACACGACGGGTTGCCACCCTAACCAACAACGCGGTCGCGGCACACCGCCGTTGGAAAGTCGGCGTACCCACGTCCCGCGGACTTTCGGGTCACGCTGTCGTCATGCCCAGGAACCGCCGGCAGGCGTGAGCGGGGGCGCCCTGCGGCAGGGGCGCCGACCGCGGCGTGAGGCGACGGCCGCACCCCTGGCGGTAATCCGTGAGTTCCCGGCATTTTCACTACTGCCGGAAAGGGCAACGCCGTTCCTACGCTTCTGGCATCCACCCCCGACGGAAAGGCGGAACCTCGTGTCCAAAAAGGTCAATGAGGCGAACAACATCACCCGGCGAACGGCGCTGGAACGTGGCGCCGGCGTTGCTGCCATCGGCGCCGCCTCCGCACTCGCCGCCGCGTTGTCGAGCCCACCCGCCCTTGCCGCGGCCCCAGGAACGCGGACACCGGGCGACGCCTCGCATGCGCCCGGCGCCACCCTGCCGACGGTCGTGGCCGGCGTACGCATCCCCGACAGCGAGCTGGCCCGGTCCGCAACGGCCTTCGCCCGCAAGGCCTCCTCCGAGGCGCTCTTCAACCATGTCATGCGGACGTACCTGTACGGCTCACTGCTGTTCGACCGGCGAGGCGTCCGCTACGACCGTGAACTCGCCTTCACAGCAGCGGTCCTGCACGATCTCGGGCTGGTGAAGGCGTATCAGTCCTCGGACGAGCGCTTCGAGGTCGACGGCGCCGACGCCGCCCGGAAGTTCCTGCGGGAACGGCGCGTGCCGGCCGAGCGAGCGGCCGTCGTCTGGGACGCGATCGCCCTGCACACCAACGTGGGCATCGCGACCCGGAAAAGGCCGGAGATCGCAATCGTCTCCCTCGGCTCCGGGCTCGACTTCACCGGTAACGGCCTCCAGCAGATCCCGTCCGACGCCCTCGCCGAAATCCTCGCCGCGTTCCCCAGGGCCGGGTTCAAGCGCGAGGCCCTCGACACCATGCTCTCGCTGTGCCGCACCAAGCCGATGTCGGTCCTCATGCACCCCTTCGCCGAGGTCGGCCGCCGCCACCTCCCGGGCTTCCCGGTACCCACCCTGGAGGACCTCCTGCTTGCCGCGCCCTTCGAGGAATGACGGACAGCGACCCGTCCCGCGTCCCGCACGGACGGGTCGCGGGAGCGTGCTCACGAGGTGCCCCGTCCGGAGCGGTTGACGGCGGCCATGCCCGCGTGGACGGACGCGGTGAGCACCGAGCTGTCCCAGCCCGCACCCCAGCGGACCACGTCGGCGACGCGGCACTCGGCGTAGGCGACGGCGAGGCTGTTCGGGCCGGTGGTGGTGGAGTGCTCGGCGTAGCCGAGGATGTCGATGCTGACGCCGATGCCGCTCAGCGCGTCGGCGAAGGCGGAAAGGGGCCCGTTCCCGGTGCCCTCGCACACAGGAGTGCTCCCGGCCGTCGGCGCGCAGGGTGCGGGTGAACCGGTGCTCGCCCGGGGCGGGTTCGGCGGTGTGCCAGGACTCCGGCGTGACCGGGCCGTCCAGGGCCGGGGTGAGGTAGGTGGTGCGGAACACCGCAAGGTCACGCAACGAGCCGTCCGGCGGTGGCCTTGGCCTCGCCGAGGAGCGCACCAGCGCAAGGACGAGCTGAGGTCACCCGGCCCCGTAGAGACCCGGAAGGTCGACCAGGAGGAGATCATCACGTCCGGCCGCCAATTCGACCAGGTCCGGGTAGAAGCCGTGCAGGGAGAACAGTGCCAGCGTGGTGCCTGTGGTGTCGTAGCCCTGGCCGGTGAGCAAGCCCCGGATCCGCTCGAGGCGTTGGAGGTCAGCGGTACCGCGGCGGGCGGCGGTGGCCTTGGCCTCACCAATCAGGGCGACCCGAGCGCGCGGCGCCTGCGGGCGCTCGCCCAGGGCGAGGGCAATGACGTCCACCTCGTGCTTGGTACGGGCCGCCGGGTCGGCGACCTCGGTGGTGCCGACCGGGCCCGGCAGGCCCCCGGGAAGGAGGGTGTGGGCGTAGCGTCGCGTGAAGGCGCGGGCGAGGTCCTCGAAGTGCGGACCCAGGATCTTGGAGTTGAAGGTCGGCGCAGCGGCCTGCCATGCCTGCTCCGCGAAACCTTGCTCCACAGTGGCTGCCTGGGGCAGCGTGATGAGCTGGTTGAAGCGGATGACCGGGTCGGCCAGCGTGATGACCGGGTGACGAGGGCGCAGGATGTCCTGCTCCCGCTGGATGTAGCCGGTTGACTCCAGGACGTCCAACGGGTGCGTAACGGCATTGCGTTGACGCTCCAGGGCTGCACCGATCTTCGTGGGCGTGGAGGCGCCCTGGGCGATCGCCGTGAGGATGTCGTAGTACAGGGTGTGCTGGGTGATGCGCGGGTCCTCGCGCAGCAGGTACTCCGTCTCCGTGCGTGAGTAGACGGCCCTGCCGGGGTCGAGGAGGGTGCGGGCCAGCCAGTCGGCGAAGCCGTCGTTCGGGTGCGGGCGGGCCGCCACCGGCCGGTACCCCGGCGCCCCGCCGAGGACCGCGTGCACCTGCAAGGCGGTCAGCGGGTCTTCGATCCCCCAGAAGTCGCGTGCGGCCCGGTAGTCGAAGGCACCCAGCCGCAGATCGACCACCGCGCGGCCTCGCAACGGCTTGGTCCCCGACAGCAGTTCGTGCATGACACTCATCGCGGACCCGCAGAGGATCACCCGCGGCCCGGGACCACTTCCCGCACCGGTCCCGCGCTGGCGCTCGTCGTAGAGCTGCTGGAGCAGACCGGGGATCTCGGGCGAGTGCTGCAGGAGATAAGGAAGTTCATCGACGACAAGGAGCGGCGTCTTCGAACGGGCAGTGACATCGAGGGCGTTGGTCAGGACCTCACGCCAGTCGGCCAGCCGCAGTGTGCCGGGCCGCAAACCCGCATGGGCCGCGATGGCATCGCTGAACCGCGAGATCGCAGGCAGTCGCCCCTCCTCCCGCACCGCGGTGACGTACAGGCCGCCGACCCGCTCCGACAACGCCTGGAGCAGATACGACTTCCCGTGCCGCCTGCGTCCCGACACGATCCCCAGACGCATCGCCGGATCCGGGTCCGTGACGAACTCCGTGAGCAGACCCCACTCACGATCGCGGTCGACCACGTACCCGGGCTTGGCAAGCATGCTGTCACCCACCAGCGCTCCCTCCATCTGCTCGACCATGCGATTCTGTCTAAGTGTACTTTGACAGAATCAGGACAGCTCGAGTTTCCGTAAGGAGGGACAGTCGCCGACCGGCAAGCACTCTGCGCAGTCACGCCAAGCCGATTCCAGAGACACGTCATGAGCAGCAGTCCCCCTTCCGGCTCAAGACGGGGGCACGCCGACAAGACGGCACCCGGCACGAGCCCGCTTCCGTCACTCCGGAAACGGCACCCCGTCTCCCCCCCTGTCCCACGCTTCCCACGGCCTTGCCGCAGTCGCTGAACGAGTCACCCAGCCCCGCACTGGGGCTTCCGGAGCCGGGGCGCATGTTGCCCCGCGCCGAGAAGGAGCCACGCCTTCGAGTGCACGGCATCCCCCATGCGAGCGCACGGCATCCCCCATGCCTCATGACCCCAGCGAGGCCGGACAGCGGTGAGGGCAGGGCACGCGCCTCCCCTGCCCTCACGTCGTCGAAAGTCAGGAAAGGGGGAACCAGGTTGAGAGGCGCTTGGCGATAACCGGTACATCGATGTTGTCCTGTGCGACTTCCTCGACGAACGGACCGGCCACGGAGACGGGCGGTGGGACGGTACGGGCACTGACGCCGTTGAACCGCAGGAAGACACGCATGGCGAGCCAGGCGGTGCGCTTGTTGCCGTCGATCAGCGCGTGGTTGCGGGCGACGGAGTGCAGCAGCGCCGCAGCCTTCTCGTGCGGCGTGGGATACAGCTCGGCTCCGAACACGTTCGTCCGGGGTCGCTCGATCGCCGACACCAGAAGGCCCATGTCACGCACGCTGTGCTCGGTGCCGTTGACCGTGCGGGCGATGGCCAGGATCTCGTCGATCTGGATGTAGCGCACGCTGGTCACTTCAGGTAGTCCAGGATCTCCGCGTCGCTGTCCATCAGCTCGGCCAGGACGTCCTCGACCTTCAGCTCGGCCCGGTCCTGGGCGTCACGGATGGCTTCGATGGCAAGTTCCTGCTTGCTGCGGCCCTCCCGGCGAGCTCGCTCGGTGAGCTTCGCGTCAAGGTCGTCGGGGAGTCGGAGTGTCATCGCCATACAGAGATGATACCTGCCCGGTATCAAAGCGGCACGGCCGGGCCGCGTCTCGCCCCCAGGGACGTGGGCAGGGATGGTCACGCGCACCGCCTGCGGCGGTGCAGCAGAGACTTCCGCTTCGTGCGTCATCCGTGATGACCTGCCCCGGCATCTCGGCCGGGACCCGCTCCCCCGGCTTTGGCCGGTGCTGCGCACACTCGTCGGTCGCACCGTGCGCTCCGTACAGGAAGACGCCTGTGCCGTGCCTGCCCGAACGCCGCCTCAACCGGAGCCCCGCACCGCCGCGAGGCACTGGTCGTAGAGGTCTGCCAGGTCGAGCCGTCCGTCGTGTCCGACCCACAGCTCGGTCGCCGTGTCCGCGCAGGCGAAGACCGTCGCGATGACCGCTCTGGCACGCGGGTCGGGGGCCGGACCGGGGGCTGTGCCCAGCCGCGCCTGGATGGCCGGGACGAGCGCGGCCTGCCAGCGCAGGCGCTTCTCGATGTAGCGGGCGTGCAGCGAGGGAGTGTCGAAAATGAGACGGGACAGTTCCAGCGCCCGCTCAGGAGTGTGGTTGGCGGTCAGGAGGACCTCGAAGCCGGCGCGCAGGGCATCCCAGGCGGACATCTCGGCCGGCTGCTGCTCGACGGTCCGCTTCAGCAGCTCGCCCAGCGCATCCTGGTCCCCGCAGACCAGGTCCTCCTTGGTGCCGAAGTAGCGGAACAGAGAACGCTGCGAGATCCCCGTCTCCCGGGCGATCTGCGCGATCGTCGTCTGCTCGTAGCCCTGCTCGGCGAACAGGCGAATCGCCGTGTCCAGGATCGCCTGGACGGCTACCTGTCGCGAGCGATCCCACAAAGTCGTCATGGACATCAGGCTATCGCCTCTGGACAGGAGCCGCCTTCCTGGCATTAACTGCCAGGAAGACAGCAACTGAAAGAAGGCGACCATGACAGCCGTCGACTACCGCGGACAGACCACACTGATCACCGGTGCCAGCGCCGGCCTCGGTGCCGAGTTCGCCCGCCAGCTCGCCGCCCGCGGCTCCGGTCTGGTACTGGTCGCCCGCCGCAGGAAACGCCTGGAGGAGCTGGCCGCCGAGCTGCGCGCACACCACCACGTCCAGGTCCACGTCGTGGAGATGGACCTGGCCACGGACAACCCCGGACAGGCACTGGCCGCGCAGGTGGAGCGGCTCGGCCTGCACGTCACCAGCGTGGTCAACAACGCGGGGTTCGCCACGTTCGGCCCCTTCCACGAGGCGGATCCGGCACGGACGCGCCGGGAGATCGCCGTGGACGTGACGGCCGTGGCCGACATCAGCCGCGCCTTCATCGAGCAACTGCGCGAGGAAGGGCGCGGAGTGCTGGTCAATGTGGCGAGCATGGCCGCCTACCAGCCCAACCCGCGCATGGCGCTCTACGGGGCGACCAAGGCGTTCGTGCTGAGCCTCACCGAGGCGCTGTGGGAGGAGTCACGCGGCACCGGACTACGGGTGCTCGCCCTGTCCCCCGGCGCCACCCGCACCGAGTTCTTCGACGTCGTGGGCACCATGCAGGCCGCCGGAGGGAGCAAGCTCGCCTCGCCCGTCGACGTCGTCCGCACCGCACTCGCCGCCCTGGACCGCAGGAACCCGCCCCCCAGCGTCATCGCGGGACGCATGAACCAGGTGGCCGCCGCCCTCACCCGCCGCCTGGCCACCCGACGCCAGGTCATCCGGGTCGTCAGCCGGCTCACCGCCGAGGGGAGATGACGACAGGCGGGGAAGCCGTCCACCTGGAGCGCCGTCAAGGAGACACACCCGTGCCCACCTCCGTCAGGACCGGCCTCGAGGCGCTGCTGACGCCCGAGGAGAGGGTCCCCCTCGCGCATCTCCGCGAGCGAGGGGAACTTCGCGACATCCGGCGCCGCGGCCGTCATCGCCACCGGGCACGGCCGGTCGCACGCCTGGCGGTGACGACGACACAGCCTCGGTCTCCGGACACGTCGACGAGTACGGCCATCCACCGATCCACCACCGAGCCGGAGGTATACACATGTCCACTGAACATGCCGAGTCGGTTGCTCCTTCCTCTGCCGAGTTACCGTCGGCGCCGTCCCGGCGCACGTTCATCGCGACGACCACCGCGGTCGGCGGTGCCGTCGTCGCCGGTGGCCTGGTCGCGGGCACGCCCGCACTCGGCGCCGGATCGACTGCCGCCGAAGGGCCGCCCAGCGGTCGCCTCTCGCTGACTGTCAACGGCGAGCGGCACACCGTCACGATCGACAACCGGACTTCGCTGCTGGACCTGCTGCGCGAGCATCTCGGTCTGACCGGCTCCAAGAAGGGCTGCGACGCCGGTGCCTGCGGGGCGTGCACGGTCCTGGTCGACGGCCGCCGCGTCAACTCATGTCTCACCTTGGCGATACGCCTGGAAGGTGCCGAGGTCACCACGATCGAGGGTCTGGCCCCGGGCGAGGACGACGCACTGCATCCGCTGCAGAGTGCGTTCATCGAGCAGGACGCTCTCCAGTGCGGCTTCTGCACCTCCGGCCAGATCATGTCCGGCATCGGCTGCATCCAGGAAGGCCACAGCGGCTCCGCGGAGGAGATCCGGGAGTGGATGAGCGGCAACATCTGCCGCTGCGGCTGCTACGTCAAGATCGTCAGGGCGGTCGACCAGGCCGCGCACGGGAAGTGAGGTCCGGCCACCATGTACCCCTTCTCCTACACCGAGGTCTCCGACATCCGGGGCGCGCTGGCCGCCGGGCGGCGTGGCGGCCGGTACGTCGCCGGCGGCACCTCCCTGGTCGACCTGATGCGCGAGACCGTCGAACGCCCCCGCACACTGGTCGGCATCAGCGACCTGCCGCTGCGCCAGATCACCGTCACCGAAGACGGGGGCCTGCGCATCGGCGCCCTGGTACGGATGGCCGAGGCCGCCGCCCACTCCAAGGTGCGCACCGCCTACCCCGTCATCTCGCAGGCACTGGAGCTCAGCGCCTCCCCGCAGCTGCGGAACATGGCCACGATCGGCGGCAACATCATGCAGCGCACCCGCTGCACGTACTTCCGTGACGTGACCTCCGCCTGCAACAAGCGCGACCCGGGCGCGGGATGCGCGGCACGGGACGGCTTCAACCGCACCCATGCCATCCTCGGCACCTCCGACCACTGCGTGGCCACCCACCCCTCCGACGCCGCCGTGGCCTTCGCGGCGCTGGAGGCGACCGTGAACCTGCTGGACCCGGACGGGAGCGAGCGCAGCGTGCGCTTCGCCGACTTTCTCCTCCGGCCCGGCAGCACCCCCAGCCGCGAACAGGTCGTCCAGCCGGGCGAATTGATCACGGCAGTGGAGATCCCGGCCCATCCGCGCCCGCTCGGATCAGGCTATCTGAAGGTTCGCGACCGGCAGTCGTACGAGTTCGCCCTCACCTCCGCGGCCGTCGTGCTGCACGTCCGCGGCGGGGTGATCCGCGAGGCGAAGATCGCCGCCGGCGGCGTCGGCACCGTCCCGTGGAGACTCCCCGCCGTCGAGCAGCGTCTCGTCGGCGAACGCCCTTCGAACGCCCTGTGGACCGAGGCTGCCGAGCGGGCAGCCGAGGGAGCCCGCCCGCTGGAACACAACCGCTTCAAGATCGAGCTGCTCAAACGCACCGTCGAACGCCAGCTACGCGTCGTAGGAGGTACCAAGTGAGCCCCCAGCCGCAGGCAGCCGTCGGGGCACCGCTTTCCCGGGTGGACGGGCGGCTGAAGGTCACCGGCAAGGCCGCCTACAGCGCCGACCACGACATCAGGGGCGCAGTTCACGCGGTCGTCGTCGACAGCGGCATCGCGCGCGGTCGCATCACCGCCATCGACACCCGCACCGCCCTGGCCCAGCCCGGCGTTCTCAGGGTGATCAGTCACCTCGACGCACCCAGGCTGGAGTACCGCGACAACCCCGGGGCGTTCATGGACCCACCGGTCGGCGAACGGCTTCATGTCTTCCAGGACGACCGGGTCCGCTTCTACGGGCAGCCCGTCGCCGTGGTCGTGGCCCGGACACTGGAGACCGCGCAGCACGCCGCGCACCAGGTGAGGATCTCGTACGAGGCGGAGAAGTCCTCCACCGACCTGACGGCGCCGGGCCTCCCCGTCAACGACCCCCTGCCCCCGCAGAACTACGAGCGCGGCCACCCGGAAGAGGCGCTGGCGTCCGCGGAGGTGAGGCTGGAGGCCACCTACCGGCTCGGCCGCTTGCACCACAACGCCATGGAGCCGCACGCCACCATCGCCCGCTGGGACGGCGACAAGCTCACCGTCTGGGACAAGACCCAGTGGGTGCAGGGGACGCAGAGCGAACTCGCCGCCGTGTTCGGCATCCCGCCGGAATCGGTGCGCGTCGTCTCACCCTTCGTCGGCGGCGCGTTCGGCAACGCCGCGCGGGTCTGGCCGCACTCCACCGTCGCGGCCCTCGCCGCCCGCGAGACCGGGCGCCCGGTGAAACTCGTACTGACCCGCAAGCAGTTGTACTACGCGGTGGGGTTCCGGCCCGCCTACGCGTACACGCTGCGCCTGGGCGGCAACCGGAGCGGGCGGCTGGCCGCGATGGTCCACGACATGAGGGCCGAGACGTCCACGTACGAGCACTTCGTGGAGGGCGTGGTGTCCGCGGGGCAGATGCTCTACGCCACGCCCCGGGTCAGCCAGAAGTACCGGACGGTGCCGCTGGACGTGAACACGCCGACGTTCATGCGCGGCCCCGGATACGCGACCGCCGCGTTCGCCATCGAGTCGGCCCTGGACGAACTCGCCCACGAGCTGGGCATCGACCCGATCGAACTGCGGCTGCGCAACGAAACGCGGGAGGACCCCTCCAACGGGCTGCCGTTCTCCACCCGGCGGCTGCGCGAGTGCCTCCGGGTGGGCGTCGACGAGTTCCACTGGGACCGGCGGAATCCCACGCCGCGCTCCACCCGCGACGGCGACTGGCTGATCGGCACCGGCGTGGCCGTCGGCTGCTATCACACCGTACGGCTCGGGGCTCAGGCCCGGGTCAGGCTGGATGCCGACGGCACGGCCCTGGTCGAGTCCGCGTCCAGTGACATGGGCCCCGGCACCTACACCTCGATGACCCAGCTCGCCGCGGACGCCCTCGGCCTGAACATGCGGAGGGTGACCTTCCGGCTCGGCGACTCCCTCATGCCGGCGTCCCCGCCCCACTCCGGCTCCCTGACCATGGCCAGTATCGGCTCCGCCGTCCAGGACGGCTGCGACAAGCTGCGGCAACAGGCGATCCAACTGGCCGTCGAGGACGAGGACTCGCCCCTGTACGGCGTCGGCGCCGACGACGTCGTCGTCCTCCACGGCCGCCTGCGGGTACGCGGCGACCAGGCCCGCGCCGAGACCTACGGGCAACTCCTGGCCCGCAACAACCGCACCCACCTCGAGACGCTCGGCTCCTTCACTCCGCCGTCGGGACCCGGACGGTCCTCCGTGTACGCCTTCGGCGCGACGTTCGCCGAGGTCGCCGTCGACGTTCGCCTGGGCCTGGCCCGGGTCCGGCGGATGCTCGGCGTCTACGACGCGGGCCGCATCATCAGCCCCAAGCTCGCCGAGAGTCAGGCCCTGGGCGCCATGGTCGGCGGCATCGGCCAGGCCCTGCTGGAGCACACGGTCACCGACCACCGCGACGGGCGCATCGTCAACGCCAACCTGGCCGACTACCTCGTCCCCGTCAACGCCGACGTCCCCGACCTGCGGGCGGTCTACCTCGACAACGGCGAGGACCTCGATGCCGCCCCCATCGGCGTCAAGGGTCTCGGCGAGGTCGTCGCCGTCGGCGTGGCACCCGCCATCGCCAACGCCGTCTTCCACGCCACCGGCCGCCGCGTCCGCGACCTGCCCATCACCGTCGAAGCCCTGCTCTGAGCCCGGGGCGGCCGGCACGCCCGTCGGCCGCCCCCCCCGGCCCGGAACCGGCGCGTCCCGCAACCGTCCTACGACCGCCCGGCGGCCGACTACGCCCCGCCGGCCCCTCCGCACGCCGCCGCGCCTCCTCCCCGGCACGGCGGCAGCCCGCCCAACCGCCTTCCCCACGGAGACCGGACATGCT
This sequence comes from Streptomyces sp. AC627_RSS907, assembly GCF_019049165.1. Taxonomy (NCBI): domain Bacteria; kingdom Bacillati; phylum Actinomycetota; class Actinomycetes; order Kitasatosporales; family Streptomycetaceae; genus Streptomyces; species Streptomyces sp. AC627_RSS907. The sequence continues at coordinate 57,944 of NZ_JAGMUE010000047.1, read as the reverse complement.
GAACATCACGGACGCGCTGCACGCCTGGTGCCGCGAAGCGCGCCTCTTCGCCCTCGCCACCGTCATCCAGGTCAACGGCGGTGCGCCCCTGCCGGTCGGCACCTCGCTGGCCGTGGACGCGGAGGGCGGCCGGACGCTTCCTCGACTACCGGGTCACCGTGTGCGACGCCCGCCCCGTCTTCGCCACCCCCACCCGCTTCCCGTACGCGCACGAGGTCGTCATCGCCGACTGGCCGCACCGCTACCTGGCCGCCACCGAGGTGGACACCCGCACCGCGATCTGCGTCCTCACCCACGACGCCAGGTTCGACATCCCCCTGCTGCGCCTGGCCCTCGGCCTCCCCGTCGGCTACGTGGGCGCCATGGGCTCCCGCCGTACCCACGCCCGTCGCCTGGAACTGCCGCGGGAGGCCGGTGTGCCAGAGGACCGGTTCGCCCTGCTGCACTCCCCCATCGGGCTCGACCTCGGTGCCCACACGCCCGAGAAGACCGCGGTCTCCATCGCGCGGAGATCACCGCCCACACCAACCACGCCACCGGCCTGTCCCTGTCCCACGGCTCCGGCCCCATCCACCGTCCCGTCCCGTGATGCGAGTACTCCGGCGACGGTCTCCGCTGCGTTCGACGACCGGAATCCGAACGCGTACAGCGGGCTGATCCCGGTGATGCGGCCGGCCGAGCGGTGTGGCCTGTCCCGGCTGGCGCCCCAGAGGGTGAAGCCGACCGGCGCGGGGAACGGTGCGGGGGCTGCGGCAGACGCCACGCCCTGCGCCACGGTGCAACGCCGACCGTGTTCGCAGGACCCGTGCCCCGTCCGCACCTGGCACCTTCCTGCGCGCTTTCACCCACGACCACGCCCTTCAACTCCAGGCCGTGCGCCGCCGGTTCCTCGGCGAACGGGCCGCGCACACCCCACCGCTGCCCGGCTCGGACACGATGGCGTTCATCCACGTCGGCTCCACCCGCGAACGCGTCTACGGCCGGGCCAAGCAGGGCGCCGAATACGGCCGGTTCCAGGGGATCCGCCCACTGCATCCCCTGCTCGCCAGGATCTGCGCCCCGCACTCGCGGTCGTGATCGCCGGAGCAGGGATGCGATGATGGCGATTCTTGAAGAACGGCTCTGACCGCAGTTCCGTGAGTGCCCAGGTCAGGGGCGATATGCCGGAACGTTCCCGCGGAGGACATCCTACGCAGGGGGGTCGAGTCGCTCGCGGGCCTTGCCCCAAGGTCCCCTTCGTGATGGCCGAGGATCTCAAAGACACCGCTGACCACACCGAGTACAAGAACGCCTGCGCGGTTCCTGCGGCGACAGGGCCCACGGGCGACGGACTACGGGCTGCACCCGAGTAGACGTGCGACCCTGCCACCGGTCGAATCGCCGGCCTCGGGTCCTCGCCCGTCGCAGCGTCACCTGCCCTGACGAGTCTCCCACTACCTCGCCTACCGGCCGGCCCGGTCTCACTTCGAGGGGTGACGGGTCCTGAACGGGACGAAGGTCCCTTCCCTCGGAGGGCCGGCCCGGGAAACAGGGAGCGGTGCCCGATTACGGCGGTGCCGTGGTGCAAGCAACGGGACCCCGCGTCAGTTGGCCGAATCGAGCGTCATCCGAGCGTCAAGAATCACGAAGGCTACGTCGCCACCTCACTCGTACGATCCTCGCCACCCTGTACCCGCAGGTCAGGCGAGTTCGTACGAGCGGCGTGCCTGCCCGACCCGTTCCGCGGAGGAAAACAGGTCCAGCGAACGCCCTAGGCTACAGACCCGCAGGTCAGGAGCCCTTCGACACCGGTTCGAGGATCGCCACGCACTCCACATGATGCGTCATCGGAAACAGATCGAACACCCGCAGCATCCGCACCCGGTACCCCCCGTCCCGGAAGTACCCCAGGTCCCGCGCCAGTGCGGCCGGGTCGCAGGCCACGTACGCGATCCTCCGCGCCCCCAGCGACGACAGGTGCTGCACCGTCTTGCGGCCCGCCCCCGCGCGCGGCGGGTCGAGGACGATGAGGTCGACCTCGTCGATCCCCGTGCGCGGCAGGACGGCCTCGACCTTGCCCTGCTCGATGCGGACGCGGTCGAAGCCGGCGAGGTTGTGCCGGGCGTCCTCGACGGCGCGCTTGCCGGACTCGATGCCGAGGACCGCGCCCGCCTCGCCGACGCGGTCGGCCAGTGCTCCGGCGAACAGCCCCACGCCGCAGTACAGGTCGAGGGCCATGTCGCCCTTGCGCGGCAGCAGGCCCTGCATGACCGCCGTGACCAGCGTGTCGGCGGCCTTCGGGTGGACCTGCCAGAAACCGCCGCTGCCCACCCGGTAGGTGCGGCCGTCCGCGCGCTCGCGGACGAAGGGGCGGCCGTGGACGCGGTGGACGCCGCCGTCCTTCTCGCCGACGCGCATGACGGAGACCGGACGGTCCAGTTCGACGATGGGCAGCCGCGCGCCCGGCTTCGGGGTCAGGATGACCTGCCGGTCCTGCGAACCGGTCGCCGCGATCGCCTCGACGGACTCCATGCCCGTCCAGTCGCGCCGCTCGACGCCCAGTTCGCTGACGCCCTCGGCGGCGATCATGCAGTGGTCGATCGGCTGCACCTCGTGCGAGCGGTGCTTGCGCAGGCCCGCGCGGCCCTCGTCGTCCACGGCGTACTGCACGCGGGTGCGCCACGACGGGACCTGCCCGGCGGGCACCTTGTCGCCCTCGGCCGGCATCACCGTGCCATCCCAGCCGGCCTCCTCGGGCGTGAGGCCCGCGAGGCGCTTCAGCTGCTCGGCGACCACCTCGCCCTTCAGCCGGCGCTGGGCGCCCGGCTTGGCGTGCTGCCAGTCGCAGCCGCCGCAGCGGCCGGGACCGGCGAAGGGGCAGGGCGCCTCGACGCGGTCCTTGGAGGCCGAGAGGATCTCGACCGCGTCGGCGCGCAGGAAGCGCGCGCCCTCCTCGCCCTCCGTCACCCGGGCGACGACCCGCTCGCCGGGCAGTGTGTGCCGGACGAACAGCACCTGCCCCTCGGACGTACGGGCGATGCAGTGGCCGCCGTGGGCGACGGGGCCGACCTCGACCTCGTACTCCTCGCCGACCAGCGAGACCGCTGGTGACTCCGCCTGCGACTTCTTCGGTTCTGCCTGCATGGCGGGTGACTCCAGAGAACGGGACGACAGGAACGGACGTCAGAGGACAACAGCCGTCCAGTCTACGTCGCCGACGAGGAGTCCTTCGCCCGGTCGGGCTGGGCCGGACCGCGCCGGACGGCGCCGGGCGCGCTCCAGTCCTGCCGTTTGCGGGCCCGCTGCTTGGCGGCCTCGGAGGACTGGAGCTGGTACGGGACCGAGGTGACCATGACGCCCGGCGTGAACAGCAGGCGGCCCTTGAGGCGCAGGGCGCTCTGGTTGTGGAGCAGGTGTTCGTACCAGTGGCCGACCACGTACTCGGGGATGATCACGGAGACCGCGTCGCGCGGCGACTCCTTGCGCAGGCTCTTGACGTACTCGATGACCGGCCGCGTGATCTCGCGGTACGGCGAGTCCAGCACCTTCAGCGGTACGTCGATGCCGCGCCGCTCCCACTCCTCGCGCAGTGCCTTGGTCTCCGCCGGGTCGACGTTGACGCTGAGCGCCTCCAGGGAGTCCGAGCGCAGCAGCTTGGCGTAGGCGAGGGCGCGCAGCGTCGGGCGGTGGATCTTGGAGATCAGGACGACGGAGTGGACGCGGGAGGGGCGCACCATGTCGTCGCCGGAGGCCGCCTCCTGGTCGTCGGGGGCCGCGATCTCGTCGGCGACGCGGTCGTAGTGCTTGCGGATCGCCGTCATCGTCGCGAAGAAGATGCACATGCCGAGCAGGGCGACCCAGGCGCCGTGGGTGAACTTCGTGGCCAGGACGACGACGAGCACCAGGCCGGTGAAGAAGGCGCCGAAGGTGTTGATGGCCCGGGAGCGGATCATGTGCCGGCGCTTGGCCTGGTCCCGCTCGGCGGCCAGGTGGCGGTTCCAGTGGCGGACCATGCCGATCTGGCTGAGCGTGAAGGAGACGAACACGCCGACGATGTAGAGCTGGATCAGGCGCGTGGAGTCGGCGCCGTAGATCCACACCAGGAGCATGGCCGCTCCGGCGAGCAGCACGATGCCGTTGGAGAAGGCCAGGCGGTCGCCGCGGGTGTGCAGCTGGCGCGGCAGGTAGCGGTCCTGGGCGAGGATCGAGCCGAGCAGCGGGAAGCCGTTGTACGCGGTGTTGGCGGCGAGGAACAGCACGAGCGCGGTGGCCGCGGCCAGCACGATGAACAGGAAGCTGCCCTTGCCGAACACGGCCTCGGCGACCTGGGAGATCACCGGGTTCTGGACGTAGTCGGCGCCGACCGCGACGCCGTTGTGGATCAGGTCGACGGCCGGGTTCTCGGCCATCCGGACCTTGGTCACGGAGGCCAGCGCGATGATGCCGCAGAACATGGTGACGGCGAGGAAGCCCATGAGCGCCAGCGTGGTGCCCGCGTTCTTCGACTTCGGCTTGCGGAAGGCCGGGACACCGTTGGAGATGGCCTCGACGCCGGTGAGCGCGGCGCAGCCGGAGGAGAAGGCCCGCAGCAGGAGGAAGACCAGGGCGAAGCCGGCCAGGCCCCCGTGTTCCGGTTTGATCTCGTAGTCGGCCGTCGGGGCGCGCATGGTGTCGCCGAGCACCACTCCGCGGAACGCGCCCCACAGGATCATGAGGAAGACGCCCGCCACGAAGACGTACGTCGGGATCGCGAACAGCGTGCCCGACTCCTTCACGCCGCGCAGGTTCATCAGCGTCAGCAGCAGGATCACGGCGACCGCGCAGAGGACCTTGTGCTCGACGACGAAGGGGATCGCGGAGCCGAGGTTCTCGATGCCGGAGGAGATGGAGACGGCGACGGTGAGGACGTAGTCGACCAGCAGCGCGCTCGCCACCGTCAGGCCCGCCTTCGGCCCGAGGTTGGTGTTCGCCACCTCGTAGTCGCCGCCACCGCTCGGATAGGCGTGCACGTTCTGCCGGTAGGAGGCGACGACGGTGAACATCAGCACGACGACCGCGACCGCGATCCAGGGGCTGAAGTGGTACGCCGACACGCCCGCGATCGACAGGACCAGCAGCACCTCGCCCGGCGCGTAGGCCACGGAGGACAGTGGGTCGGAGGCGAAGACGGGAAGGGCGACGCGCTTCGGCAGGAGCGTTTCCCCCAGCCGGTCACTGCGCAGTGCGCGCCCGATCAGAATCCGCTTGGGCACGTCGGTCAGTTTGGACACAACAGAGGATCGTAAGCGTTCGAACGGCCGGACGCCCACCCGCCACCCCTGACCCGTGCGTCATCTGCTCTCCGGGTGAATTCGGAGGGTGGTGCGGCTGCGGATTCCGCAGATCGAGGGGTTCGCATGCCTATATGACAAACACCGCCCGTCTCGCGGCCATTGTCGCCCCTGGAGGTTCGATGCACCTGACCGCAGAGCTGATCGGCGGCGCCGCCACGCTCGTGGGCCTCGGAATCCTCACCCTCGCCAGCATCCGCAGCATCGGCCGCAGGGGGTCGTCGGCCGAGGGGTGAGGCGACTCCTGCGGTCCTCGACTCCTGCGGTCCTCGACGGCGTGCCTCTACGTTGGGTGCGGACAGGGGAACGAACCCGGCGCCCCGGACCCGGAAAGGGCGGGGACAGCTCCGGAACCGGCCCGTCCCGGCCCGGGTCCGGCCCGGGACGGGCCCCCGGACGGCGGCACCGTCGGCGTTCACCGGCATGATGTTCCCCTGCGGCCGCACACTGGCCGCGACGTGTCGCCAGGCGAGCCGAAAGAGAGACATGAGCAGGACATCCACAGAGGCCGACGGGCCCGCAGGAAGCGCGGTGTGAGGCGATGCACATTGTCATCATGGGCTGCGGACGCGTGGGTTCCGCGCTCGCGCAGACCCTGGAGCAGCAGGGGCACACGGTCGCCGTGATCGACCAGGACCCCACCTCCTTCCGTCGCCTGGGTTCCTCGTTCGGCGGCCGCAGGGTCACCGGCATCGGCTTCGACCAGGACACCCTGCGCGAGGCGGGCATCGAGGAGGCCGGTGCCTTCGCAGCCGTCTCCAGCGGCGACAACTCCAACATCATCGCCGCCCGCGTGGCCCGCGAGATGTTCGGCGTGGACAACGTCGCCGCCCGCATCTACGATCCCCGGCGCGCCGAGGTCTACCAGCGCCTGGGCATCCCCACGGTCGCCACCGTCCGCTGGACGGCCGACCAGATGCTGCGCCGGCTGCTCCCCTCGGGCGCCGAGCCGCTGTGGCGCGACCCCACCGGTGGGGTCCAGCTCGCCGAGGTGCACACCTCGGCGTCCTGGGTCGGTCACAAGATCAGCCGGCTCCAGGAGGAGACCGGGGTGCGGGTGGCGTTCCTCACCCGGCTCGGGGAAGCCATCCTCCCCACGTCGCAGACCGTGCTGCAGGACGGTGACCTGGTGCACGTGATGATGCGCACCGACGAGGTCCACAAGGTCGAGGCGGCGTTCGCCAAGGGTCCCGAAGAGGAGGGCGGTCACTGATGAGGGTCGCCATTGCCGGAGCCGGTGCGGTCGGCCGTTCGATCGCCGGCGAGCTGCTGGAGAACGGCCACGAGGTCCTGCTCATCGACAAGGCGCCGACCGCCATCTCGGTCGAGCGCGTCCCGATGGCGGAGTGGCTGCTCGCCGACGCGTGCGAGATCACCTCCCTGGACGAGGCGGCGCTCCAGCGCTGCAACGTCGTCATCGCCGCGACGGGCGACGACAAGGTGAACCTGGTCGTGTCCCTGCTGGCCAAGACGGAGTACGGCGTGCCGCGCGTCGTCGCCCGGGTGAACAACCCGAAGAACGAGTGGCTGTTCAACGAGTCCTGGGGCGTGGACGTCGCCGTCTCCACACCGCGGCTGATGTCGGCCCTGGTGGAGGAGGCGGTGAGCGTCGGCGACCTGGTCCGGCTGCTGCGCTTCAGCCACGGCGACGCCAACCTGGTGGAGCTGACGCTGCCGGAGGAGTCGGCCCTGGCCGGGACCCGGGTCCGGGACGTCGAGTGGCCCCAGGACACCTCGCTGGTCACCATCATCCGGGGTGCCCGGGTGCTGACCCCGTCCCCGGAGGACTCGCTGGAGGCCGGCGACGAGCTGCTGTTCGTGGCGGCTCAGGCCCGTGAGGAGCAGCTGGAGGACCTGCTGTCGGCACGGCGGACCGACGCCGCACGCTGACGTACGACGGTGGGGCGCCCGGACTTCTCCGGGCGCCCCACCGTCGTGGCGAGCCTCCTCGTCCGGGGCTCTCCGTCGGGCCGCGCCTGCTCGGGGCCGGCCGTACCCGTCACCCCTTGCGGTGCTTGCCGCTTCGCGAGGAGTCCGCGACGTCGCTCCCGCCCTCCGCGAGCCGGTGCGGCGTGTCGTCGGCCCCGGGCTCCCTGACGCCGCCGAAGAGCTCGGTCGTGCGCCGGCGCTCGGCCTCCTCGCGCTCGGCCTTCTCCCGCCGCGCCTTCTCCTCCTCGGCCTTCTCCGCCGCCTCCATCTCCGCGAACACGTCGATGGGGGCCGGCGCCTTCGCGAGGAAGACCCAGGTCAGCCAGACGGCGAGCAGGAACGGTGGGATCTTCAGGGTCACCAGGACCCAGCCGAGCTCCTCGGTGTCCGCCCACCAGTACAGCGGGAAGAGGATCGCGCTCTTGGCGAGCAGGATCAGGCCCCAGGCGTAGCTGGCCTTGGTGTACGCCTTCTTGCGGCCCGGGTTGCGGGTGCGCCAGGAGAGGTTCTCCTTGAAGACGGGGCCGAGGATCAGGCCGATCAGGGGCACGCCGGCCAGCGAGGTGACGATGTACGCCAGCGCCAGGCCCAGCGTGTAGAGCATGCCCGGCAGGTAGAAGTTCTTGGCGTTGTCGGTCATCATCGCGAAGACCACGCCGAAGGCGACGCCGAAGACCCCGCTGAAGGCGTGCTTGACGGTGTCCCTCATCGCCAGCCGGACCACGACCAGCACCACCGACACGGCCAGGGCGGCGATCGCCGACATGTGCAGGTCGTTGTTGAGGGTGAAGATGGTGACGAAGAGCAGGCCCGGGAGCACCGTCTCGATCATGCCCCGGACGCCGCCGAACGCCTCGAACAGCGCGGCCTCCGTCACCGCCCGGGCGTCGTCCGCTTCCGCTTCTTCGGTCGGCTTGTCGAGCGACGTCACCGGCTACTCCCGTCCGAGGGGTCTCAGTTCGTATTTCGGGTTGAAGAGCACCCGGCGGCCCCGGCTCATCGAGATCCGGCCCGATGCGATGAGCTTGCGCCCCGGCTCTATGCCGACGATGGAACGTCTGCCCAGCCACACCACGTCCAGGGCGGCGGAGCCGTCGAAGAGTTCGGCCTCCAGGGCCGGGACGCCCGCGCGCGGTCGCAGGGTGACCGTGCGCAAGGTACCAGTTACCGACACGATCTGGCGGTCCTGGCAGTCGCAGATGCGGGTGCAGCCGGCCGTGTCGGCGTCCTCGCGCAGTTCCTCGGACTCCAGGTCCTCCTGGGACGAGGAGAGCCGGTCGAACATGCGCCGGAACCGGCCCACCGGCTTGTCGGAACGCGGAGCAGCACTCATATCTGAAGCGTACCGGGGCGCACCGGCAGCCATGCACCCGCTCGGGCCCCGTATCGCGAGGCTCACGTACGGCTCACTTCCCGCTCACCGCCGCTCACTTCTCGAAGCGGTACCCCATGCCCGGCTCCGTGATGAAGTGCCGCGGATGCGAGGGGTCGGCCTCCAGCTTGCGGCGCAGCTGGGCCATGTAGACCCGCAGGTAGTTCGTCTCCGTGCCGTACGACGGCCCCCACACCTCCTGGAGCAGCTGCTTCTGGCCGACCAGGCGTCCGGTGTTGCGCACCAGCACCTCCAGCAGATGCCACTCGGTCGGGGTCAGCCGTACGTCCCTGCCGTCCCGGTTCACCTTCTTCGCGGCCAGGTCGACGGTGAACTCCGCGGTGTCCACGATCACGTCGTCCTCACCGCCCGGGACCGGCTCGGCGCGGCGGACGGCGGCGCGCAGCCGGGCCAGCAGTTCGTCCATGCCGAAGGGCTTGGTGACGTAGTCGTCGGCGCCCGCGTCGAGTGCCTCGACCTTCTCGTCGGAGGAGTGCCGCGCGGACAGCACCAGGATGGGCACCCGGGTCCAGCCCCGCAGCCCCCTGATCACCTCGACGCCGTCCATGTCGGGCAGGCCCAGGTCCAGCACCACCACGTCGGGGTGGCGGGCGGCGGCGAGCTGCAGGGCGGTGGCACCGTCGTGGGCGGCGTCGACCTCGTAGTGCCGTGCCTTGAGGTTGATCACGAGGGCACGCACGATCTGCGGCTCGTCGTCTATCACGAGCACCCGGGTCATGAGGCGGCCTGCCTTTCTGCGGTCGTGGAGTGGAGGGGCGGGGGTGCCGGGGCCCCGGGCGGCGCTCCCGCCGCGCGGAGGGTGAGGACCATGGTGAGGCCGCCGCCGGGCGTGTCCTCGGCGTTCAGGGTGCCGCCCATCGCCTCGGCGAAGCCCCGGGCCACGGCCAGGCCGAGCCCCACGCCGGCTCCGCGCGGGGCGTCCCCGTAGCGCTGGAAGGGCTCGAAGATCCGGTCCTTGGCGTCGTCCGGCACGCCCGGTCCCCGGTCGACGACCCGCACCTCGACGCGGTCCGCGAGGGCGCTTCCGGCCACCAGGACGGTCCGGCCGGCCGGGCTGTACTTGACGGCGTTCTCCACGAGGTTGGCCATCGCCCTCTCCAGCAGCCCCGCGTCCACGGCGACCATGGGCAGCGTCTCGGGGATGTCCAGCTCGACGCTCGCCTCCGGCACCCCGCCGAGCGCCATCGGCACCACCTCGTCGACGTCGATCTCGCGGATCAGCGGGGTGACCGTGCCGGTCTGGAGGCGGGACATGTCGAGCAGGTTGCCCACGAGGTGGTCGAGGCGGTCCGCGCCTTCCTCGATGCCCTCCAGCAGCTCCGCCTGGTCCTCCTCCGACCACGCCACGTCGTCGGACCTCAGGCTGGTGACGGCCGCCTTGATCCCGGCCAGCGGTGTCCGCAGGTCGTGGCTGACGGCGGCCAGCAGTGCCGTGCGGATGCGGTTGCCCTCGGCCAGCGCGCGAGCCCGGTCGGCCTCCTCGCGCAGGCGTCGCCGGTCCAGTACGACGGCGGCCTGGGCGGCGAAGGCGGCCAGCACCCGGCGGTCCTCGGCGGGCAGCACCCGGCCGGTCAGCGCGAGGGCCATGTGGTCCCCGACCGGCATGTCCACGTCCGCGTCCTCCGGGCGCTCCACCGGCGGTCCCGTCCCGGCCCGGCCGGCGCAGGTCCAGGGCGCGACGTCGCCCTCCCGCTCCAGCAGGACGGCCGACTCCATGCCGAAGGTCTCGCGGACCCGTTCCAGCAGGGTCTCCAGACTGGTCTCGCCGCGCAGGACGTCGCCGGCCAGGAAGGACAGGATCTCCGACTCGGCGCGCAACCGGGCGGCCTGGTGGGTGCGGCGGGCCGCGACGTCGACGACCGAGGCCACGGAGAGCGCGACACCCACGAATATGGCGAGCGCAAGTATGTTCCTCGGGTCGGCGATGGTGATCCGGTTGACCGGCGGTGTGAAGAACCAGTTCAGCAGCAGGGAGCCGACCGCCGCCGACGCGAGCGCCGGATACAGGCCGCCGAGCAGGGCCGCGGCCACGGTCAGCGCGAGGTAGAACAGGACGTCGTTGGCGAGTCCGAGGTCCACGGTGTCCAGCAGCAGCGTCAGCAGCACCGGTCCGCCCAGGCCCACGAGCCAGCCCCAGAGCCGCCGGGAGCGCCCGAGGCGCGCGCCTGTGGCCACCGGCAGTCCGCGCCCCTTGGCGACCTCTTCGTGGGTCACGATGTGGACGTCCAGGTCGGGGCCGGACTCGCGGGCCACCGTGGCTCCGACGCCGGGGCCGAAGACGTACTGCCAGGCCTTGCGGCGCGAGGAGCCGAGGACGATCTGGGTGGCGTTGACGCCGCGCGCGAAGTCCAGCAGCGCGGCCGGTATGTCGTCGCCGAGCACGTGGTGGAAGGTGCCGCCGAGGTCCTCGACCAGGGGGCGCTGCACCGCGAGTTCCTTCGGGGAGGCGGAGGTCAGCCCGTCGCTGCGGGCTATGTACACGGCCAGCACCTCACCGCCGGCGCCCTTCTCCGCGAGGCGCGCGGCCCGCCGTATCAGGGTCCGCCCCTCGGGACCGCCGGTCAGGCCGACCACGATCCGCTCGCGCGAGCCCCAGATCTTCGACACCCGGTGCTCGTTGCGGTACTGCTGGAGGTACTCGTCGGCCCGGTCCGCCACCCACAGCAGTGCCAGCTCGCGCAGGGCGGTCAGGTTGCCGGGGCGGAAGTAGTTGGACAGGGCCGCGTCGACCTTGTCGGGCTGGTAGATGTTGCCGTGCGCCATGCGCCGGCGCAGCGCCTGCGGCGACATGTCCACCAGTTCGATCTGGTCCGCGCGCCGCACCATCTCGTCCGGCACGGTCTCCTGCTGCCGCACGCCCGTGATCGACTCGACGACGTCGCCGAGCGACTCCAGGTGCTGGATGTTGACGGTCGACACCACGTCGATGCCGGCGGCCAGCAGCTCTTCGACGTCCTGCCAGCGCTTGGCGTTGCGGGCGCCGGGCACGTTGGTGTGGGCGAGCTCGTCCACCAGGGCCACCCGGGGGGCGCGGGCCAGCACCGCGTCCAGGTCCAGCTCGGTGAAGACCGCGCCGCGGTGCACCAGCTCCCGGCGCGGCACCTGCTCCAGGCCGTGCAGCAGCACCTCGGTGCGCGACCTGCCGTGGTGCTCCACGAACGCCACGACGCAGTCGGTGCCCCGCTCGATGCGGCGGTGCGCCTCGGACAGCATCGCGTACGTCTTGCCGACGCCCGGCGCCGCGCCGAGGTAGATCCGAAGTGTGCCGCGTCCCATGGCCCTCATTGTCTTCCGGTCGCCGCTGACTGCGCAGCGTCGACCTTACGACCCGCGATCACGACAGAACGGGGGCTGGTACGTGACGCCGGACCTCTTGACGGAACTCTGACGCCCGCGGCGTCACCGCTCGGTGATCTCCCCGTCCCGCAGCTCCAGCACCCGGTCGGCGAGGTCCAGCAGGGTGGCGTCGTGGGTGGCGACCAGGGCGGTGACACGCTCGCTGCGTACGACGGCCCGCAGCAGCTCCATCACGGCGTGGCCGGTCTCGGCGTCGAGCTGGCCGGTGGGTTCGTCGGCGACGAGCAGGGCCGGGTTGTTGGCGAGGGCGCGGGCGATGGCGACCCGCTGCTGCTGTCCGCCGGACAGTTCGCCGGGCCGCTGGGCGGCGTGGTCGGCGAGGCCGACCAGGGAGAGCAGCAGTTCGACCCGCTCCTCGCGCTCGCGCGGTGCGGCCCGGCGCAGGCGCATCGGCACGCCGACGTTCTCGGCGGCCGTGAGGATCGGGATGAGTCCGAACGACTGGAAGACGAAGCCGACCCGGTCCCGGCGCAGGGCGAGCAGGCCGTCCTCGTCCAGCTCCGCCAGGTCACGGCCGTCGACCTCGACCCGTCCGGCATCCGGTACGTCGAGACCGCCGACGATGTTGAGCAGGGTGGTCTTCCCCGACCCGGAGCGTCCCTTGAGGGCGACGAGCTCCCCGCGCGGCACCGTGAAGGAGACGCCGCGCAGGGCGTGCACGGCCGCGGTGCCGTGGCCGTAGGACTTGTGCACGTCCTCCACGCTCACCATGGTCTCGGTGACCAGCTGACTCATGTGCCCTCCCCGCCGTACCCCGGGCGCCAGTATGGCCAGCCCGCGCCGCGGCGTTCAACGGTCCGGCCCGGATTGCCACCCCGGGTCCACGGGCACGTGCCTCCGCCGGTCCGCGGACGGTGCCCGCACGGGCCGTGATCCGCGCGGGCACACGAGCCCGGCCGACGAGACGGAGACCCCGGTACGGCCGAGGGCCGCGGCCCCCGTGGGGCGCGGCCCTCATCCTCGCACGCGCGTCCTCAGGTGCGCGTCCTCGTACGCGCGCGCGGAAGTCCGTACGGAGTCCTCTCGCCTACCGGACCTCGGTGATCTCCGGTCCGCGCTGGAGCTGGCCCATGCCGCCGGAGAAGCGGGAGCCCCCCTCCTCCTGCTGGACGCCCTCGGGGACCATCTGCGCGTCGTTCGGCAGCTTGAGGACGATCGGGTCCCGGGGGGCCATGGGGCCGTCGCCACGGACGACGACCGTGTCCCGGAAGATCTGCTCCAGCAGACCGGCGGCCTGCGGCTGCACCGCGCCCTGGCCGGAGATCACTCCGCGCAGGAACCAGCGGGGACCGTCCACACCGACGAACCGCACGACCTGGAAGCCGCTCGTGCCGTCCGGCAGCTGCACCGGGACCTGGGCACGCAGCTCCCAGCCGAGCGGGCCCTCGACCTCGTCGACGATGCCACCCTGCTGGGTGATGCCGGAGCCGATCTCCTCGCGCACCTCGCCCCAGATGCCCTCGCGCTTGGGCGCGGCGAAACCCTGGAGCTGGATGGCGCTGTCGCGCAGCACGACGGTCGCGGCGACGATCGCGTCGCCCGCGACCTCCACCCGCAGTTCCATGCCCTCGACCCCGGGGACGAACAGGCCGCCCAGGTCCACCCGGCCCTCGCCCGGGTTCTGGACCTCGGTGCTGTCCCAGGGACCGTCGGGCCGTGGACCGGGTTCGAGCCGCACGCGCTCGCGCTCTCCGTCCGCCTCGGTGTCGACGCTGTCGACGACCTGCTCGGTCTCGCCGGCCGCGTCCTCGGCGGCATCCCTCTTCTTGCGACGTCCGAACACGTCACTGTCCTTCCCGGTCGGATACGACCGAAGCGTATCGATTCCCACCCGTCGGGCCGCCCTCGGCGACCTGACCGCTTGTGCCGCTTGCACGGTCCGTCTCGGCGTGTCCGCCGGTGGACCCGAAGCCCCCTTCGGCCCGCGCCGAGCCGGGAAGCTCCGCGACCTGACGGAAGCGGACCCTCTCGACCTGCTGGACGACCAGTTGGGCAATCCGGTCGAAGCGCTCGAACCGCACCGTCTCGCGCGGGTCGAGATTCACCACGATCACCTTGATCTCCCCACGGTACCCGGCATCAATCGTCCCCGGGGCATTCACGAGGGCGACACCGAGGCGGGCGGCCAGCCCGGAACGCGGGTGCACGAAGGCCGCGTACCCCTCGGGGAGCGCCACGGACACGCCCGTGGGCAGAACGGCCCGCTCGCCGGGAGACAGTTCGCAGTCCACGGTGGTGCGCAGGTCGGCTCCCGCGTCGCCGGGCCGCGCGTACGCGGGCAGCGGTACGTCGGGGTCGACGCGGCGGATCAGGACGTCCAGGGGTTCCCGGCTCCCGGGGCTCACGGGTTCACCTCGAAGGCCCGGGCGCGACGGAGCTGGTCGGGGTCGTCCATGACGGCGCGGATCTCCGCCTCGCGACCGTGGTTCACGAAGTGATCGACCTCGACCTCGACGAAGAGGGCGTCGGCGCGGACGGCCACGGGGCCGTCGGGGCCGCCGATCCGGCCGGTGGCGGTGGAGTAGATCTTCCGGCCGGCCACCGCGGTGACCTCGGCCTCCAGGTGGAGCTTCGTGTCGACGGGCACCGGCCGCAGGAAGTCGGTCTCGAGCCGCCCGGTCACCGCGATCGTGCGCAGCAGCCAGTTCAGCGAGCCGAGGGTCTCGTCCAGGGCGGTGGCCAGTACGCCGCCGTGCGCCAGACCGGGAGCGCCCTGGTGGGCGGGCCGCACGGTGAACTCGGCGGTGATCGACACGCCTTCACCGGCCCGCGCCTGCAGGTGCAGTCCGTGGGGCTGGTCGCCGCCGCAGCCGAAGCACTGGCCGTAGTGCGCGCCGAGCAGTTCGCCGGGGGCGGGCGCGTCGGGGTGCCGCACGGGTTTCACGGCGTCGGCGGGAGGCTGAAGACCTGCGGAAGTACCACTCACAGGCGCAGACCTTACCCGCGCGTCGGCCGAACACCGATACCGTGCCAAGCTTGGCCCATGCAGCTCTCCACCGCGCCCTACGAAGAACGCCTCACCGCGCCCCGCTCCTGGTGGCTGCTCTCCTTCCTGGTGGGCATCTCGTTCGCCCTGATACTGGTGCCCTTCGGCACGCTGCCGATCCTCGGCGGCCTGGCCGGCGGGACGGCGGTGGCGGCGGTGGCCGCCAGTTCCTACGGCGCGGTGCGCATTCGTGTCGTCGGCGACTCGCTGATCGCGGGCGAGGCGAAGGTGCCGGTCTCGGCCCTGGGCGAGGCGGAGATCCTCGATCCGGAGGAGGCCCGTGCCTGGCGTACCCACAAGGCCGACACCCGCGCCTTCCTGCTGCTGCGCGCCTACATCCCGCGGGCCGTGCGTGTCGTGGTCACCGATCCCGAGGACCCGACGCCGTACCTGTACCTGTCGACGCGGGAGCCGGAGCGGCTGGTGGAGGCCCTGCGGGCGGCGCAGGCGGCCGCGTAGCGCACGCGCGGGAGGCGAGCGTCGCCTGCGGCGGTCAGCGCCGGTCGTCTCCGCCGGGGCGGTGGCCGAGCTCCTTGGTGACGGCGCCCATGTCCAGCGCGTCCTCCGGTCGCTCCAGAGCCGGAAGGCCGTCGAGGGCGCTCCAGGGCACCTGCCGTTCGCGCAGGTCCGCGCGGATCCGGGCGGCGAGCTTCCTGGTGTCGCGGCGGTTCATGACGGCGCCCACGGCCGCACCCACCATGAACGGCATCAGGTTCGGCAGGTTGCGCACCATGCGCTTCATGATCTGCTGGCGCAGCTGGCGCTTCATGTGGCTGTTCATCGCCGAGCCGAGGGTCGACGGCTTGGTCGCGTCGACGCCGCGCTCGTCGGACCAGGAGGTGAGGTACGCGGCGCTGCGCTGGGCGAGGCTGCCGGGCGGGCGCAGGCCGTAGACCTCGTGGAGTTCGGCGATCAGCTTGAGCTCGATCGCCGCGACGCCGGTGATCTCGGCGGCCAGTTCCGCGGGCATCGCGGGCGGTACGGGCATCATCGCCGCCGCGCCGACTCCGGCCCCGACGGTCGCCGAGCCCCTGGCGGCGCCGGCCACCAGCCGGTCGGCGAGTTCCTCGGGTCCGAGGCCGGGGAACTGCTCCCGGAGCGTCGCCAGGTCCCGTACGGGCACGCGCGGGGCCAGATCGATGATCCGGTCGGCGAGGTGCGCCAGGGCGGCTCTGGCGCGGTCGCCGCCCTTGCGGACGCCCTGGCCCGCCTTCTGCCGGAACGCCGCTGCCCTGCGCCGGGCAGCGGGCGCCGGCTTCTCCACGGTCGCCGGGAGGTCACCCCGGTCGGCCCCCGGTTCGAGCGAGGCCGTCCCCGTGTCGGTCGGGCCTCGCTCGTCGTCGCGCGCGCTGTACGGACCGTCGGACGGTCCTTGGTCCGCTCCTCGCCTGGAGAAGCGGCGCCTCCAGGAAGGGGTCGAGCCGGTCACGGCCGACCCCGCCTCAGTCGCAGTCGCGGCAGATCGGCTGGCCGTTCTTCTCCCGGGCCAGCTGGCTGCGGTGGTGCACCAGGAAGCAGCTCATGCAGGTGAACTCGTCCTGCTGCTTGGGCAGCACACGGACGGCCAGTTCCTCGTTCGAGAGGTCGGCGCCGGGAAGTTCGAGGCCTTCCGCGGCCTCGAACTCGTCGACGTCGACGGCCGAGGCGGACTTGTCGTTCCGCCGGGCCTTCAGCTCTTCGAGGCTGTCCGAGTCGACGTCGTCGTCGGTCTTGCGTGGAGTGTCGTAATCGGTTGCCATGGTCGCTCTCCCCCTCTGGGTGTCTGCGGTGTCTCCAGCGCACGTAACGCGTGAGAGGCCGGACTTGTGCCCGACCTGAGGCGGAGATTTTGCCTCACATCAAGGTCTGTTACTCAATCGACACCCAACCGGACTCCTCAAGAGTGATCGGCTTGGATGGCGATGGGGACCGTACACGGTCCGAATGCCGCACTTCAAAGGCGTCTCACCGTGTACTTCCCGTGATCAGGACCCCTGAAAACCGGGATTTTCCCGGCCTTCCGCCAGGGTGCATGATCACGGAGAGTAGAGGGCCGGAAAGCCTTCGCTGTGATCGATCACACACGGGATTCTCCGGCCGCCGACCTGGAAATTCCGCTCAAAGCGAAACTTTCTCGGGCTCGGCGAGATGTCGAGGTCATGATCTCAGACGGGCAGCGTGACACGCATCACGAGCCCCCCGCCCTCGCGCGGTTGCGCGTAGATCTGCCCTCCGTGCGCCCGGGCCACGGACCGCACGATGGACAGGCCGAGGCCGACGCCCTTGTCGCTGCCCGTCCGCTCGGTCCGCAGCCGCCGGAACGGCTCGAAGAGGTTGTCGATCTCGTACGCCGGCACGACCGGCCCCGTGTTGGTGACCACCAGGACCGCCTGGCCGTTCCCGACCGCGGTGGTGACCTCCACCCAGCCCCGCTCGGCCAGGTTGTAGCGCACGGCGTTCTGCACCAGGTTCAGGGCGATCCGCTCCAGCAGGACGCCGTTGCCCTGCACCACCGCGGGCTCCCGCGTCCCGCGCAGCTCCACGCCCTTGCTCTCGGCCTCCGCGTGCACCTGGTCGATGGCCTGGCCCGCCACTTCGGCGAGGTCCACCGGCTTGCGCTCCACGATCTGGTTGTCGCTGCGGGCGAGCAGCAGGAGTCCTTCGACGAGTTGTTCACTGCGCTCGTTGGTGGCCAGCAGTGTCTTGCCGAGCTGCTGGAGCTCCACCGGGGCGTTCGGATCGGACAGGTGGACTTCCAGGAGCGTGCGGTTGATCGCCAGCGGTGTGCGCAGCTCGTGGGAGGCGTTGCCGACGAAGCGCTGCTGCGCGGTGAAGGCCCGCTGGAGCCGCTCCAGCATGTCGTCGAAGGTGTCCGCCAGTTCCTTCAGCTCGTCGTCCGGTCCGTCCAGCTCGATCCGCCGGGAGAGGTCGGAGCCCGCCACCGCGCGCGCGGTGCGGGTGATGCGGCCCAGCGGGGACAGGACGCGCCCGGCCATGGCGTAGCCGAAGGCGAAGGCGATCACGGCGAGGCCGAGCAGGGCCAGCAGCGAGCGGCTGAGCAGGTTGTCCAGGGCGACCTTGCGCTGGTGGTCGATGCAGTCGCTGATCGCGGCGTTGAACTCGGACAGCGACAGGTTGCCGTTGTCGACCACGGGACAGTCGCTGCTGGTGACCCTGAGGTCGTTGAAGTCGACGATCTTGTAGAGCGGTTCGTTGCCGGTGCGCACGGCCTGCGCGGCCAGCAGGTAGATGATCGACAGCAGCAGGATGCCGGCGATCAGGAACATGCCGCCGTACAGCAGCGTGAGCCTTATCCGGATGGTGGGCCGCAGCCACGGCAGGGGCGTGGCCGAGCGGGGGTCCCAGGTGGGTTTCGGAGGCGCCCCGGGGGGCGCGGGTGTCGTCGCCACGGTCGGTCAGATCCGGTAGCCGGAGCCGGGGACGGTGACGATGACGGGCGGCTCGCCCAGCTTGCGGCGCAGGGTCATGACGGTGACGCGCACGACGTTGGTGAACGGGTCGGTGTTCTCGTCCCAGGCCTTCTCCAGGAGCTGCTCCGCGGAGACGACCGCGCCCTCGCTGCGCATCAGCACCTCCAGCACGGCGAACTCCTTGGGCGCGAGCTGCACCTCCTTGCCGTCGCGGAAGACCTCGCGGCGGTTGGGGTCGAGCTTGATCCCGGCACGCTCCAGGACGGGCGGCAGGGGCACGCTGGTGCGCCGGCCCAGGGCGCGCACGCGCGCGATGAGCTCGCTGAACGCGAAGGGCTTGGGCAGATAGTCGTCGGCGCCGATCTCCAGGCCCTCGACGCGGTCGCTCACGTCGCCGGAGGCCGTGAGCATCAGCACGCGCGTCGGCATGCCGAGTTCGACGATCTTGCGGCACACGTCGTCGCCGTGCACGAGGGGGAGGTCGCGGTCCAGGACGACCACGTCGTAGTCGTTGACGCCGATGCGCTCCAGGGCGGCCGCACCGTCGTACACGACGTCGACGGCCATGGCCTCCCGGCGCAGTCCGGTGGCCACCGCATCGGCGAGCAGTTGCTCGTCCTCGACGACGAGTACGCGCACGTCGCTTGTCCTTCCTGTGTCCACCCGCGTAGCGCGTCCAGGGCGCACGAGGGCAGGGGGGCTGGTGGGTGTGTTGCCTCCATCCTGCCCTTTTCGGCCATAAGTCGGCTGTAAGGCGGGTGAGAGACCGGTGGCGAACCGGGAGAGCGACTCGCGGTGACCCCATGACGGCTGCATAGGGCGGCTCCATGGCGGCTCCACTGCAGGACGACGCCGGGGACGAGGCTCAGGACGACACCCAGGGACGACTCGAAGACCGGCCGAGGACAGGTCGAGGGCAGGCCGGGGACAGGTCGAGGACAGGCCGAGCACGGCTCGCGAGCGGATCCGGGACGGATCCAGGACGGCCCCGGGTCGGCTCCAGGGGCCGCCGACGGCCTGGGCCCCGGGGCGCGGGACGGCCGGAACGGCGGCGGAACCGGGAATGCGAGATTTTCTTCCTCGTTGAGGTTTCCGCGGAAGGGCGCGGGGGGAGGACGGGTTTACACCCCGCGATCACGCTCTGCCTGTGCCGCACCACCATGCGGTACGCCGCGGTCCGCTTCCGCAGAGCGGGCGTGGGTGTCCGGCACGGTCGCCGCCCGGCAGGGTGAGCGCTGGGCACTCCACCGGAGACGTGATCGCCCCTTCCCAACGGCACACCCCCGTGCCACCGACCCACGACCCAGGACGAGGGGGCGCAGCATGGACGCTTTCACCGCAGGACTTCTGCAGCGCATAAAGACGACCGAGTCCGACCTGTCCCGGGCCCGCGACGAGGGGGACGAGTTCCTCGTCGAGGTGGAGCTGGGCGAGCTCGACGACCTGCGCCGTCTCGCTGCCGAGCACGGTGTGGAGGTCGGCGCGACCGGCGTCTGACCGGCCCGTGAGCGACGGGGCCCCGGCGGAATCCAGCGCCGGGGCCCCGTCGTCGCGCCGTGTCGGCGGCGGGCCGACGGGACCTCCTCCGCGGGACCGGGGCCGTCAGGCGCCGAAGTCCACCAGCAGCCGCTGGAGGGGCTCGAACACGGCCGGGGTGGCCGCGATCGTCAGCTCGCCCGACGGGCGTTCCCCGGGGCGTCCACCGGTCACCGCGCCCGCCTCCCGGGCGATCAGGTCGCCCGCCGCGAGGTCCCAGGGGTGCAGTCCGCGTTCGTAGTAGCCGTCCAGGCGTCCCGCGGCCACGTCGCACAGGTCGATCGCGGCCGAGCCGCCGCGCCGGATGTCGCGCACCAGCGGGATCAGCCGCCGCGCGATCTCGGCCTGTTCGGCGCGGACGTCGGCGACGTAGTTGAAGCCGGTGGAGACCAGCGCCCGGTCGAGCGGCGCGGCGGCACGGCAGGCGAGCCGGCGCTCACCGTCCCAGGCGCCGGTCGCCCAGGCCCCGCCGCCGCGCACCGCGTGGTAGGCCTCGCCCCGCATGGGGGCCACGACCACCCCGGCGACCCGCTCGCCGTCCTGCTCGGCGGCGATGGAGACCGCCCAGGTGGGCAGCCCGTACAGGTAGTTGACCGTGCCGTCGAGCGGGTCGATGACCCAGCGGACGCCGCTCGTGCCCTCGGTGGAGGCGCCCTCCTCCCCGAGGAAGCCGTCGTGGGGACGGCGGTCGGCGATCAGGCCGGTGATCAGCTTCTCCGCCGCGATGTCCATCTCGGTGACCACGTCGATCGGGCTGGACTTGGTGGCGGCGACCGCGAGGTCGGCGGGGCGGCCGTCGCGCAGCAGCTCGCCCGCGCGGCGGGCGGCCTCCTGGGCGATCTTCAGCAGGTCGGCGTGGAGCGGGTCGGTCGTCACGTCGGTCACGGGGTTCCTCACGCGTAGGGGCTGTCGGCGCCCGCGGCGGCGGGACGCGGGGCACGGGCGGGGCAGCAGCCGACCGGGCACAGGTTGTGGCTCGCGCCCAGGGCGCCCAGGGCGCACGGCGTGACCTCCCGGCCGCGCTCGGCGGCGGCCCGCTCCAGGACGAGGTCGCGGACGGCGGCGGCGAACCGCGGGTCGGCGCCGACGGTGGCCGAACGGCGCACCGGCAGCCCGAGCTCCCCGGCCTTGGCCGTGGCCTCCGTGTCGAGGTCGTACAGGACCTCCATGTGGTCGGAGACGAAGCCGATGGGGGCCATCACCACGGCGGGCACGCCGGCGGCGTGGCGCTCTTCCAGGTGGTCGCAGATGTCGGGCTCCAGCCACGGGATGTGCGGGGCGCCGGAGCGCGACTGGTAGACGAGCTGCCAGGGATGGTCGACGCCGGTGCGCTCGCGGACCGCGTCGGCGATCACCCGGGCCACGTCCAGGTGCTGGCGGACGTACGCCCCGCCGTCGCCGTGCTCCTCGACCGGGCCGGAGGTGTCCGCTGCGGAGGTGGGGATCGAGTGGGTCGAGAACGCGATGTGCGCGGCGTCCCGGACCTCCTCCGGGAGCTCGGCGAGGGACCGGACGACACCGTCGACCATGGGCTCGACGAAGCCGGGGTGGTTGAAGTAGTGGCGGAGCTTGTCGATCTCCGGCAGCTCCAGCCCCTCGGCCTCCAGGGCGGCGAGCGCGTCCGCGAGGTTCTCCCGGTACTGGCGGCAGCCCGAGTACGAGGCGTAGGCGCTGGTGGCGAGGACGAGGATCCGGCGGTGGCCGTCGCGGACCATCTCGCGCAGGGTGTCCGTCAGGTACGGCGCCCAGTTGCGGTTGCCCCAGTAGACCGGCAGGTCCAGGCCGTGCTCGGCGAAGTCCTCGCGCAGGGCGTCCAGCAGGGCCCTGTTCTGGTCGTTGATGGGGCTGACCCCGCCGAAGAGGAAGTAGTGCCGGCCGACTTCCTTGAGGCGTTCCTTCGGGATGCCGCGCCCGCGTGTCACGTTCTCCAGGAACGGGACCACGTCGTCCGGGCCCTCCGGGCCGCCGAACGAGAGCAGGAGCAGGGCGTCGTAGGGGCTGGCATCGAGCACGTCAGACATGTCTCGATCCTGCCACCCGGTACTGACAGCGGTGAAACGGTGGGGGTAGCGACCGTGCGCGCGCCGGACCTTTCGCCGGACCGGAGGGGTGATGCCGGGCCACCTGACGAGTAAGCTGTATCGACTGTGTTCGCGCCTTACCGAGCACCTTACTGAGCCGTTCCGGAGACACCGTTGCCCAGCCCCTACCGCGCCCTGTTCACCGCCCCCGGAACCAAGCGTTTCTCCGCCGCGGGCTTCCTCGGCCGGATGCCGCTGTCGATGATGGGCATCGGCGTGGTCACGATGATCTCGCAGCTCACCGGGCGGTACGGACTGGCCGGGGCCCTGTCGGCCACCATCGCACTGTCCGCCGCCGTGGCCGGGCCGCAGGTCTCCCGCCTGGTGGACCGGTACGGCCAGCGACGGGTGCTGCGCCCGGCGACCCTGGTCTCGCTCGCCGCGGCGGCCGTACTGCTGCCGGCCGCGCACTACGGGTGGCCGGACTGGGTGCTGTTCGCGGCCTGCGTCGGCGTCGGCTGCGTGCCGAGCCTCGGCGCGATGGTCCGGGCCCGGTGGGCGGCCCTGTACCGGGGCACCCCGCAGCTGCACACCGCGTACTCCTTCGAGTCCGTGGTGGACGAGATCTGCTTCATCTTCGGACCGATCATCTCCATCGGCCTGTCCACGGCGTGGTTCCCGGAGGCCGGGCCGCTGCTCGCCGCCTGCTTCCTGGCGGCGGGCGTCTTCTGGCTGACCTCGCAGCGCGCCACCGAGCCGGAGCCGCATCCGCGTGAGCACAAGGGCGGCGGCACCGCGCTGCGCTCCCGGGGCCTGCAGGTCCTGGTCGGCACGTTCACGGCGACGGGCACGATCTTCGGGGCCATCGACGTCGTCACCGTGGCCTTCGCCGAGGACGAGGGCCACAAGGCCGCCGCCAGTCTGGTGCTCGCCCTGTACGCGGCGGGTTCGTGCACGGCGGCCATGATTTTCGGACTGATGCGCTTCGCCGGACCGCCCGAACGTCGTTGGCTCCTGGGCGTCTGTGCGATGGCCGTGAGTATGATCCCCCTCCTACTGGTCGGAAACCTGCTGTCTCTGGCCGTGGCGCTGTTCGTTGCGGGTCTGTCGATCGCTCCCACGATGATCACGACCATGTCCCTCATCGAAGAGCACGTACCGCGCACGCAGCTCACCGAGGGCATGACCTGGGTGAGCACCGGCCTCGCGGTCGGGGTCGCGCTCGGCTCCTCCGCGGGAGGCTGGGTGATCGACGCATCCGGGGCGCGTGCCGGGTACGGGGTTCCGGCGGTGGCCGGGGCCGTCGCGGTCGCGGTCGGTTTCCTCGGGTACCGCCGGCTCAAGCGGCCGGAACCGCGTCGGGGAGGGACCGTTGAGCAGTACACGCACGGTGATCGGGAAGACGAGCGGAAAGAACGGCACATGGCGTAACTGGGGCGGCAACGTCTCCGCGCGCCCCGCGCGGGAGGTCACCCCGGCCTCCGTCGAGGAGCTGGCCGAAGCCGTTCGCAGGGCGGCCGAGGACGGGCTGCCGGTCAAGGCCGTCGGCACCGGACACTCCTTCACGTCCATAGCCGCGACCCACGGCGTGCTGGTACGCCCTCGGCTCATGACCGGCATCCGCAGCGTCGACCGCGCCGCCATGACGGTCACGGTCGAGGCCGGCACGCCGCTCAAGAGGCTCAACCTGGCCCTCGCGCGGGAGGGCCTGTCGCTGGCGAACATGGGCGACATCATGGAGCAGACCGTGGCCGGAGCCACCTCCACCGGCACCCACGGCACGGGCCGCGACTCCGCCTCGATCGCCGCCCAGATCCGGGGCCTGGAACTGGTCACGGCGGACGGCTCGGTGCTGACCTGTTCCGAGAAGGAGAACCCCGAGGTCTTCGCCGCCGCCCGGATCGGCCTCGGCGCCCTGGGCGTCGTCACCGCGATCACCTTCACGGTGGAGCCGGTCTTCCTGCTCACGGCCCGCGAGGAACCGATGCCGCTGGAGCGGGTCCTCTCCGACTTCGACGAACTGTGGGCCGAGAACGAGCACTTCGAGTTCTACTGGTTCCCGCACACCGGCAACACCAACACCAAGCGCAACAACCGCAGCGCCGGACCCGAGCAGCCGGTGGGGCGGCTCCGGGGCTGGTTCGAGGACGAGTTCCTGTCCAACGGCGTGTTCCAGGCGGCCAACCACGTCGGGCGCGCGGTGCCCGCCACCGTCCCGGCGATCGCGCGGGTCTCCAGCAAGGCGCTGTCCGCGCGGACGTACACGGACATCCCCTACAAGGTCTTCACCTCTCCGCGCCGGGTGCGGTTCATGGAGATGGAGTACGCCGTCCCGCGCGAGGCCGTCGTCGAGACGCTGCGTGAGCTGAAGGCGATGGTCGACCGGTCACGGCTCCGGATCAGCTTCCCGGTGGAGGTGCGGACGGCCCCGGCCGACGACATCACGCTGTCCACGGCCTCGGGCCGCGACAGCGCGTACATCGCCGTGCACATGTTCCGGGGTACGCCCTACCAGGCGTACTTCACCGCCGCCGAGCGCGTCTTCACGGCCCACGGCGGACGGCCGCACTGGGGGAAGGTGCACACCCGGGACGCCGAGTACTTCTCCCGGGTGTATCCGCGCTTCAGCGAGTTCACGGCGCTGCGGGACCGTCTTGATCCGGACCGTCTGTTCCGGAACGACTATCTGCGCCGGGTTCTCGGGCCGTAGCCGACGGGCCGGGGTCCGGGCTCGTGGTCCCGCCCGAGCCCTCGGCCCCGGTGGCGTCCGGCGTGGGCGTCGGACTCGTCGCCGTGCCGCCGTCCTGCGAAGGGGTGCCGTCCGACGGCGTGCTGTCGGCGGTGCGGTCAGGGGTGCCGGACGGGGTCGCGGCCGGGGCGTCGTCAGCGGAGCCGGAATCCCCCGGGCCGCCGGTTTCCCGGGAGTCCTGCGGGTCGCCGCTGTCCGCCGGATCGCTCGGGCGGTCCGAGTCCGAGTCCGAGTCCTCCTTGTCCGAAGCGGACCTGTGGTTGCCCGTGAAGGCGTTTCCGACGGTGGTGCTCCGGTCGCCGCTCAGACTGTGGCCGGAGGCCAGTTCGTACGCGGTGATCCCGCCCATGGTGACACCGAAGACGAGGGCCGCCGCGATCACCGGACGCTTCCAGCCGCGCGTCCGCGCGCGGTAGACGGTGCCCTCGGTGAACTCGCCCGGGACGGGCGCCGCGCGCCCGTCGGCGCGTCCGGCGCCGGCGGCGGCTTCGGCGGCTCGCCTGACCCGCAGCTGCTCGCCGGTGCGCTTGAAGAAGTGCTGGAGGACCGAGCCTCCACAGGTGGCGATGACACTGATCAGGCCGGCTCCGAGGATCGTGCCGTACACGCCGAAGGAGGAGGCGAGCTTGGCGGCCACCACCGCCGCCAGCGCGCTCCCCGCGACCTGGGGCAGGCTCAGGTCGATTCGCTTGGTCTCCCCCTCCGTACGCACGTCCGCATCGTCCACGGTATCGGGCTTTTCACGCATCCCCGGACCTTGCCCACCTTTCCCGTACGTGATCGATCAACTGCACGAGAAAGGGACGTACGAACGAAACCATTAGTTCCGTTTCTGGTGATTGCGTGAAGTACGCCACGCTCCGGAGCGTGGAAATCACACCGGGGCGGCCCGGTGCTCCCCCTCGCCGGAAGTCGGGCGGCGTGCCGATCCACGCACGTGGCCCGAATGGAGTACTGTTGCGAGCCCTGGGTCCGGTCTCCCGTCAGGGGGTTCAGGGCCTTGAAGGACCGCCGGGAGGGGGCTAGTTGCACAGGGTGACCGAGTTGGTCACTTGGCGTTGCGAATAGGTACCGTGCCATAACGGCGTTCCAGGGCTCACGCCCGACACGCCGGGCAACTCGGCAAGGTTGTGGCAGGCTGCACCCGGGCAGGCCACACTCGACAGAGCGGAAGCAGCGACGCACGTGACGTCGGCAGGCACCACCCGGGAGGTCCCCATGCCCGAACTGCGTGTCGTGGCCGTCTCGAATGACGGCACACGGCTGGTGCTGAAGGCTGCGGACAGCACGGAGTACACGCTTCCGATCGACGAGCGGCTCCGGGCCGCCGTACGCGGCGACCGTCCCCGCCTCGGCCAGATCGAGATCGAGGTGGAGAGCCATCTCCGCCCCCGCGACATCCAGGCCCGTATAAGAGCCGGTGCGACCGCGGAAGAGGTCGCCACGATGGCCGGCATCCCCGTCGACCGGGTACGCCGCTTCGAGGGGCCCGTACTGGCCGAGCGCGCCTTCATGGCGGAGCGGGCCCGCAAGACCCCCGTCCGCCGTCCCGGCGAGAACTCCGGCCCGCCCCTCGGTGAGGCGGTCCAGGAGCGGCTGCTGCTGCGCGGCGCCGACAAGGACACCGTCCAGTGGGACTCCTGGCGCCGTGACGACGGCACCTGGGAGGTCCTGCTGGTCTACCTCGTCGCGGGCGAGCCGCACTCGGCGAGCTGGACGTACGACCCGCCCCGGCGGCTCGTCCAGGCCGTCGACGACGAGGCACGCGCGCTGATCGGCGAGTCCGACGACCTCGCGGCGCCCGAGCCCAGTTTCCCGTTCGTCCCGCGCATCGCGCGGCTGCCACGGGACCGTCCGCTGGACCGTTCCCTCGACCGGGAGCAGCGGGAGCGGCCGAGCCTGCCTCCACCGCCGTCCGAACCGGCCGAGGAGACCGCGGCGACCGCCTCGGCCGAGCGCGAACGGGACTCCCTCACCAGCCTCCTGGAGGCGGTGCCGAGCTTCCGGGGCGACCTGGTGGTGCCCGAGCGCGCTGCGGAACCGGCGGAGGAGCCCGCCGAGGAGCCCGAGGTGGAGGAACCCCCGGCGCCGGCGGCGTCGGCCGGTTCCGCCTATGCCGACGTCCTGATGCCGCGGTCCGTGGCCAGCCACCGCGACCGTCTCACCGGCTCCACCGACCGCCAGGCCGAGGCCGACGGCGTCCGGCCGGGCCGCCGCGCGGCGGTGCCGAGCTGGGACGAGATCGTGTTCGGAACGCGGCGGAAGAAGCAGGAGTAGACAGGAGTAGAGGGGCCTTCGGGCACGAGGACGAGGACGAGGGCCGCACCCGCGTGGGTGCGGCCCTGACCCGGTCCGTCGACCGGCCCGGTCCCCCGGCCCGCTCGGCCATCGACCGGCCCGGTTCCTCGATCTGCCCGGTTCCTCGATCTGCCCGGCCCGTCGGCCTTCTCGCCCCGTCGACCGGCTCGGCTCGGCTCGTCGACCGGCTCAGCTCGTCGACCGGCTCGGCTCGTCGACCTGGTGTCGGCCTGCCTACTGAGGGTCGGGGCCCACCGCGACCGGCCGCTCCGGATCCGTCGACCACTCCGACCAGGAACCCACGTACAGCGACGCCGGGATGCCC
This sequence comes from Streptomyces sp. AC627_RSS907, assembly GCF_019049165.1. NCBI lineage: Bacteria > Bacillati > Actinomycetota > Actinomycetes > Kitasatosporales > Streptomycetaceae > Streptomyces > Streptomyces sp. AC627_RSS907. The sequence continues at coordinate 30,631 of NZ_JAGMUE010000047.1, read as the reverse complement.
GCCACCGCGAGTGCCAGCACCTCGTGGGCACCCGAGACCCCCGAGCCGCAGTACACGCCGACCTCGCCGTCCTCCGCGGCACCCAGGGCCTCGAAGCGCGCCCGGAGTTCCTCGGCGGGCAGGAAGCGGCCGTCCGCCGCGACGTTGTCGGTCGTCGGCGCCGACACGGCGCCCGGAATGTGGCCGCCGACCGGATCGATGGGCTCGACTTCGCCCCGGTACCGCTCCCCCGCGCGGGCGTCGAACAGCACCCCGGAGCGGGCCAGCGCGGCGGCCCCGTCGGCGTCCAGCAGCCCCGCCGCACCCGGCGCGGGCGTGAAGTCACCCTCCGCGGGGGCGGGGACGTCCGTCGACAGCGGCGCCTCCCAGGCCGGCAACCCGCCGTCGAGGACCCGCACGTTCGGGTGACCCGTCCAGCGCAGCAGCCACCAGGCACGGGCCGCCGCCCACCCCTGTCCGCCGTCGTACACGACGACCGGCCGGCCGGACGACACGCCCGCCCGGCGCATCGCGGCGCCGAACCGGGCCATGTCGGGCAGCGGGTGCCGGCCGCCGACGCCGGGCACGGAGGCCAGTTCCCTGTCCAGGTCCACGAAGACGGCCCCGGGCAGGTGCCCGGCCGCGTACGCGGCACGGCCGTCGAACGGCGGAGCGCCCGCCGCCCCGGCCGTGCTCAACTGCCAGCGGACGTCGAGCAGGACGGGCGGATGCTCGCCCGCCAGTTCCCTCACGAGTTCGGATGCGGAGATGATGGCGTTCATGGCCCCATCCTGACCTACCGAGTGGCCGCCGCGCCGATGTCGGGCTACTCTGCCCGCCGGACAGTACCGATCACGAGGCGTACGGGTTCGGGCACATGCCGTACCAGCCGTGCAGACGGGCTGCCTCATGAGCGCGCCCCGGGCACGCGGCACCGGGACCGGTGCCGGCATCGACACGGGGGCTCCGTCGGAGCGGAAGCGGACGCACGGCCCGCGGAGGGCCGAGAAGAGAGTGACGATGACCGACGCACGGGGGTCGGCCGGCCGGAACGGTGAGACGAACACCCGGCGCCCGCCCGGCACACCCTGCTGGGTGAGCCTGACGGTGCACGGACCGGCCGCGACCCATGACTTCTACGGAGCACTGTTCGGCTGGGAGTTCCAGCCCGGCCCCCGGCAACTCGGCCCCTACGCGCGGGCCCTGCTCGACGGGCGCGAGGTGGCGGGTGTCGGCCAACTGCCCCCGGGCCGGGACCTGCCCGTCGCCTGGACGCCCTACTTCGCCTCCGACGACGTCGACCGGACGGCCGAAACGGTACGCCTGTGCGGGGGCACCGTCGGCGTGGGCCCGCTGGACGCGGACGAGGCCGGCCGCATGGCCATCTGCTGCGACCCGTCGGGCGCCGTCTTCGGCATCTGGCAGGCGGCGGCCCACCTCGGCACGGTCGTCACGGGCGTGCCCGGTACACCGGCGTGGAACGAGCTGCTGACCTTCGAGGCGGCGAGCGTCGCCAAGTTCTACGAGACGGTGTTCGGCTTCGAGCTGGTGCCGGAGGTCTCCGCCGACATCGACTACATGACCCTGCTCCTCGACGGTCACCCCGTCGCGGGCGTCCACGGCACCGGCGACACCCTGCCGCGCGACCGGGGACCGCACTGGACGACGTACTTCGAGGTGGCGGACGCGGAGGAGTCCCTGGAGCGGCTCGCCGGTCTCGGCGGGCGTGTCCTGGAGCGCGTCCGCGACACGCCGCACGGCCGGGTGGCGACGGTGGCGGATCCGGAGGGGGCGCGGTTCGCGCTGCTGCAGAGTCCGCGGTGACGCCGGGGGATGAACCTGCCCGCTCGGCGTCCGGAGCCGCTTGTTCGGTTTCGGTCGGGACACAGTCCGGCAGGCACGTGGCCTCCGGAGACGACCGGAAGAACATCCTGCGCCCAGTCCGTCTTCCCCGGACCGTCCGGGGACGGGTGCCCGCCCCAGCAGGGCCGCGAGGTGCGCTACGGATCGGGCGGAAACGTCACGGACGGCCCCGGCAGTCGTGCACGTCCGGCGTCCGTGAGGCGAAGGCCGTCAGCGGGCCACCGGCAGTACGTCCGGCGACAGGGCCGCCGCGCGGGACGTCGCCGCCGTCATGCGGCGGCGGTGGTGGCGTCGGCACAAGACCTCGTAGCCGACCTCGTCGGGGGACTGGGCGACGTCGCCGACGACCACCTGGGCGCCCTCGACGACCATGACGCCGCCCACGGTGCGGGCGTTGTGCGTGGCGCGGGCGCCGCACCAGCACAGGGCCTCCACCTGGAGCACCTCGACACGGTCGGCGAGTTCGACCAGGCGCTGGGAGCCGGGGAACAGCTTGGAGCGGAAGTCGGTGGTGATGCCGAAGGCGTACACGTCGACGTCGAGGTCGTCGACCACGCGCGCGAGCTGGTCTATCTGGTCCGGTGCCAGGAACTGCGCCTCGTCCGCGATCACGTAGTCCACGCGCCCGCCCTGCGAGAGGTGGTCGACGACGTAGGCGTACAGGTCCTGTCCGTCCGCGACCTCCACCGCGTCGGTGACCAGGCCGAGCCGCGAGGAGAGCTTGCCCTCGCCCGCGCGGTCGTCGCGGGTGAAGATCATGCCGGCCAGGCCCCGGGCCGAGCGGTTGTGCTCGATCTGGAGAGCCAGCGTCGACTTCCCGCAGTCCATCGTTCCGGAGAAGAACACCAGCTCGGGCATGGGGAGTCGAACACCTTTCGGCAGTGGGGTGAGTGGGGCGGGGTGCGGGACGGAGGTTCAGGAGCGTACTTCGAGCAGGGGGACGAGCTGCTCGGCGGGGGTCATCGACCCGTGGTTGCCGACCATCGCCGACTCCCTCGGCTCCCGCTCCGAGGCGATGAGCAGGACGTCGTCGCGCGCGGCGGCCACCACGTCACCGATGCGGTCGTACACCCGGTCGTCGATGCGGGGGCCGAACCAGCCCGCCGCGATCGCCTCGTCCCGGGACGCCACCCAGAACTGCTCACCGAGCACCTCGCGCCAGCAGGTCAGGACGTCGTTGTGGGCGCCGGGAACGGCGTACACGTGGCGGGCGCGGCCCTCGCCGCCGAGGAGGGCGACGCCCGCCTTCAGCTCCCAGTCCTCGTCGAAGTCGATGCGGTGGTCCTCGTCGAAGGGCACGTCGATCATGCCGTGGTCGGCGGTGACGTAGAGGGCGCTGCGCGGCGGCAGCTGCTCGGCGAGGCGCTGGACGAGCCGGTCGACGTGGGCGAGCTGGCCGCGCCAGGTGTCGGAGTCGACACCGAAGCGGTGGCCGGCGCCGTCGACCTCGGCGTAGTACGTGTAGACGAGGGCGCGGTCGGCGGCGGCCAGCTGTTCGGCGGCCACGTCCATGCGGTCCTCGCCGGACAGCCGGCCGTGGAAGGTGCCGCCGCTGAGGGCGACCTTGGTCAGCGGCGTGTTCGCGAAGGTCGGTGAGGAGACCTGCGCGGCGTGCACGCCCGCCTCGTGGGCGCGGTGGAAGACGGTGGGGTACGGCTGCCAGGGACCCGGCGCCGTCCACGGCTGCCAGCGCAGCTGGTTCATCAGCTCGCCGGTGTCCGGGTTGCGCACGGTGTAGCCGGGCAGGCCGTGGGCGCCCGGCGGCAGGCCGGTGCCGACGGAGGCGAGGGAGGTCGCGGTGGTCGCCGGGTAGCCGGCGGTGATCGGGCGTCCGGTGCCGCCGCGTGAGCTGCTCAGCAGCGAGCTCATGAAGGGGGCGTCCTCCGGGTGCGCCCGCAGTTGCTCCCAGCCGAGGCCGTCGATCAGGAACACGCAGTTCCGGTCGGCGGGGGTCAGCTCGGTGATTCCGGGGGTCATGCCGGGGACGCCGAGGCCGGCGGCCAGCGTGGGCAGCAGGTCGGCGAGCGAGCCGCTGCCGTACTCGGGTACGGGGGCGGAGTCGACGGGGAGCGGTTCCGGGTGGGTGTCCCAGGCGGCGGGCTGCACCATCAGCGGGCGGAGTCCGCGGTCGCCTCGGAGAGGGCCTGCGCGAAGGTGAGGGCCTGGCGCACCGTCTCCGGGCCGTCCCCGGCCTCGCTGACGCGCAGGCTGAGGTCGTCGGCGGTCGAGCTTCCGGTGTAGCCGTGGTCGGCCTCGCAGTTGGGGTCGCCGCAGGCGGCCGGCTCGAGGTCGAGGCGGGAGACGGCGCCCCAGCCGATGGTCAGCACGATCTCGCGGGGCAGCGTGCCCGGCTTGTACTGCTCCGGGTTGGCGACCACGCGGCTGACGACGATGGACGAGATCCGGCCGAGCTTGACCGACTCCGTGGACGTCGTGGCGTACGGCGTCGGGGACGTGTCGTCGGCGGCCTGCTCGTCGGTGTGACTGACGATGAAGCGGTTGCCGGTGAGCACCAGCACGGTCACGTGCCGGCGCACCTCGTTCTGGTCGAACGTGGTCTCCTGATGGACCAGGTACGACCGGATGGGCTCGCCGCCCACGGCGGCCTCCACCGCCTCGGCCACGAGGGCCGGGTAGTAGCCGCTGCGTTCGATCGCCGCTCGCAGCCCCTGGGTCGTCGTACTGGTCTTGGCCATGCCGTCCATCCTACGGGGACCCACTGACTGCGCGGCACGCTCGTGCGGCCCCCGGCCCGCTCCGTGCGTGCTCGGTACGCGGTCAGTACGCCGGCAGGGTCCGCGGGCCGAGGTCGTCCCTGGCGGGAGGGGGCGCGAGGCGGACGGAGGCGCTGAGGACGCTCAGGCCGCGCTGGGCGACGACGACCGGCTCCAGGGTGACGGCGACGACCTCGGGGTGGTCGTCGACCAGCCGGGAGACCCGCAGCAGCACCTCCTCCAGGGCGGCGGTGTCGACCGGGGCCGAGCCGCGCCAGCCGAAGAGGAGGGGGGCCGTGCGGATCGAGCGGACCAGCGAGGTGGCCTCCCGGTCGGTGACCGGGATCAGCCGGTGCGCCATGTCGCCGAGCAGCTGGGTGGCGGCCCCGGCCAGCCCGAAGGAGAGCACCGCGCCGGCCGCCGGGTCGATGACCGCCCGTACGACCGTGTCGACGCCGCGCGGGGCCATGCCCTGCACCACCGGGCGCAGTTCCTCGGGCTTGCCGAACAGCTCGGTCAACTCGGCGTACGCCCGCCGCAGTTGCTCCTCGTCCGGGAGGTCCAGGCGTACGCCGCCCAGGTCGGCGCGGTGACGCAGGTGGGGGGCGGTGGCCTTGAGTGCGACGGGGTAGCCGAGGGTCCGCGCGGCGGCGACGGCGTCGTCGGGGGTGGGCGCGGGCAGCGCGTGGTGGACGTGGACGCCGTAGCGGCCGAGCAGCTCGCAGGTCTCCTGGGCGCCGAGCGTGAGGCCCTGGCCGCGCGCGAGGTGCCCGCCGATGAGCTCCGCGGCGCCCCTCTCGTCGATGTCCTCGTACTCCGGCACCTTGCCGGGGTCGGCGGCGTCGCGTCGCCACTGGGCGTAGGAGACCGCGTGGGCGAGGGCGCGGACGGCGCGTTCGGCGGCGGGATAGGCGGGGATGAGGTGGGTGCCTTCGGGGGCCCGGACGGTGGGCGGCCGCTGGGCCGGGGCGGTGGGCCGGGACTCCTCGGGGGCGCCCGAAGCGGCCTGCGGTGCCGTGCTCGCCGCCGCGGACAGGGCCTCCGCGAGCCCGCCCAGCTCCACGTGGACCACCAGGACCGGCTTGGCGGGCACCGCGGCCGCCGCCGAGCGCAGGGCCTCCGCGAGCGCCGCGTCTCCCGCCGACCCCTCCCCCACCGTCGGGATGGCGGTCACCACGACCGCGTCGCACGTGGCGTCGGCCAGGGCCCGGGACAGGGCCGCGTGGAAGTCGTCCGCCGAGGCGGCCGTGGTCAGGTCCAGGGGCGGGTGGGGCCGCAGCCCCTCGGAGAGGCACGCGTCGTACGTGAGCAGTCCCAGCGACTCGGAGTTCCCCAGGATGGCCACCCTCGGCCCTGGGGGCAGGGGCTGGCGCGCGAGCAGCAGGCCCGCGTCGACCAGGTCCGTGATCGTGTCGACGCGGATCACGCCGGCCTGCCTCAGCAGTGCGGAGACCGTCGCGTGCGGCAGCCGCGTCGCCTGTACCGCGTGCCCCTGCGGTGCCACGCCGCCGTGCCGGGCCCCCTGCACCACGACCAGGGGCTTGGCGGCGGCCGTCCGCCGGGCCAGGCGCGTGAACTTGCGCGGGTTGCCGATGGACTCCAGGTACATCAGGGCGACGTCGGTCTCCGGGTCGTCGTACCAGTACTGCAGGACGTCGTTGCCGGAGACGTCGGCGCGGTTGCCGGAGGAGACGAAGGTCGACACGCCCGTGACGCCGGTGACCCCGCCGCCGCGCCGGTGCAGCCGGGACAGCAGGGCGATGCCGATCGCGCCGGACTGGGCGAACAGGCCGATCCGTCCGGGGCGGGGCGTCTCGGGGGCGAGGGAGGCGTTGAGCCGCACCTGCGGGGAGGTGTTGATGATCCCGAAGGCGTTGGGCCCGATGATCCGCATGCCGTACGAGCGCGCCTGCCGTACGAGGGCGCGCTGGCGTCCACGTCCCTCGGGGCCGCTGTCGGCGTACCCGGCGGAGATCACGACCAGGCCCTGCACACCGTGCTCGCCGCACTCGGTGACGACCTCGGGGACGTGCTCCGCGGGCACGGCGACGACGGCGAGGTCGACGGGCCCCTCGATGTCGCGCACCGAGCGGCGCGCGGGCACCCCGTCGAGTTCCCCGCGCTCCTCGGGAAAGGCCTTGTTCACGGCGTACAGCCGGCCGGTGTAGCCCGCGTCCCGTATGTTGCCGAGGATGCTGCGGCCGACGCCGCCCGGCGCGCGGCCGGTGCCGACGACCGCCACCGAGCCGGGCTGCAACAGCCGCTGGACGGACCGCGCCTCCGCGCGGTGTTCGCGCGCGTACTGCACGGCGAGCGAGCGGTCGGTGGGTTCGAGGTCGAACTCCAGGCGGACCACGCCGTCCTCGAAGCTGCGCTTCTGGGTGTACCCGGCGTCCATGAACACCTTGATCATCTTGGTGTTGGCGGGCAGCACCTCGGCGGCGAAGCGGCGGATGCCGCGCTCACGCGCGACGGCCGCGATGTGTTCCAGGAGCGCCGAGGCGACGCCGCGCCCCTGGTGTGCGTCCTGGACGAGGAAGGCGACCTCGGCCTCGTCGGCCGGTGCGGACGCGGGCGTTCCCCCCGCGCCGATGCGGTCGTAGCGTACGGTGGCGATGAACTCGCCGCCGATCGTGGCCGCGAGCCCCACCCGGTCGACGAAGTCGTGGTGTGTGAAACGGCGGACGTCCTTGGCGGACAGGCGAGGGTACGGCGCGAAGAAGCGGTAGTACTTCGACTCGTCGGAGACCTGCTCGTAGAAGCTGACCAGACGCTCGGCGTCATCGACGGTGATGGGGCGGACGCGCGCGGTACCGCCGTCGCGCAGCACCACGTCGGCCTCCCAGTGGGCGGGGTACTCGTGCCGGTCCGACGAGGTCTGCATGGGCCCCAGAGTACGGCTCGCGTACGACAACGGCGCGAGGCAGTCTGTGGACGACGGCAGGCCGGGCCGAGGCCGCGGTCCGACGGCCGCCCACCCCGGGGAGCGTGTCCGTCCGGGCATGCCTCACGATGTGGGAAACTGGTCTAGACAACCCTGAACACCTGAAGGGCAGCATCACATGGCTGAGCGCCGCGTCAACGTCGGCTGGGCCGAGGGTCTCCACGCCCGCCCCGCCTCCATCTTCGTCCGAGCCGCCACGGCCACAGGCGTCCCGGTGACGATCGCCAAGGCCGACGGGGCCCCCGTCAACGCGGCCTCCATGCTGGCCGTCCTCGGTCTCGGCGCCCAGGGCGGCGAGGAGATCGTCCTCGCCTCCGACGCCGAGGGCGCGGAGGCCGCCCTGGAGCGGCTGGCGAAGCTGGTCTCCGAGGGTCTCGAAGAACTCCCCGAGACCGTCTGAGCGACGGCAGCACCGAAAGGCCCGCCCCGGACCGGACCACGGAGTGGGCCTTTCGCTTTCCCTTTTCCGGGCAGCAGAAAATGGCCCCCGGAATCAGCTCCTCTTTGTATACGGCGCCCGCGTTAATGCCGCAGGCTCGACATGTTTACGGGACGTTGCGAGTTCCTCACACGTTCCGCCCGCTGGTCACCGTCGGAGGCGAATCGCAACCGGTGGGCCGGTACCGACCGCTCGGTGTGCAGCGCCATGAGCGCCCGCGCGCGCTCGGCGTCGCCCCGGGCCACCGCGTCGACGATCGCGCCGTGCTCCGCCCAGCACTCCACCGGCCCGGCCGGCGCGTCCACGGCGTACATCCAGGCGATCTTGTGGCGCAACTGGGTCAGCAGCGCCGTCAGGGAGGGACTGCCGGCGGCCTGCGCGAGGGTCTCGTGGAACCAGCCGCCCAGTGAACGCAGGTCCTCGCCGCTGCCCCGCCTGGCGCGTTCCTGGCCCAGTCTGACCAGCCCGCGCAGCACCTTGAGATGGGCCTCGGTGCGGCGCCGGGCGGCCCGGGAAGCGCCGAGCGGCTCCAGGAGCGTACGCGTCTCCAACAGGTCGGCGGCCTCCTGCTCGGACGGCTCCGCGACGCACGCGCCCGCGTGCCGCCGGGTCACCACGAACCCCTCGGCCTCCAGCGTGCGCAGCGCCTCGCGGACGGGGACGCGGGAGACGCCGTAGCGGCGGGCGAGGAGTTCCTCGGTGAGCCGGCTGCCGCGTCCGTGGACGCCGGCGACGATGTCGTCCCGGATCGCCGTGCACACCGAGTGCGCCGGAATACGCATGACCGACCTCCGCCTTAATCCCCGTGAAACGTCGACGATTGACGTGTGTTCCGTGACTCTAGGCCAATGGGGCGGACATTCGGACGGCGCGGCGGATTTCATGGATATTTTTTGGACAACACCGCCCCCGGAAATCCGAAAGCCCCGGCTCGGGGAGCCGGGGCTTTCGGTCGCCGTGCCGTCCGCCGTCAGACGTTGACGCCGTGGGAGCGGAGGTAGGCGACGGGGTCGATGTCCGAGCCGTACTCGGGGCTCGTGCGGGCCTCGAAGTGCAGGTGGGGTCCGGTGACGTTGCCGGTGGCACCGGAGAGGCCGATCTGCTGGCCGGCGACGACCGACTGACCCACCCGGACGCCGATGGACGACAGGTGGCCGTACTGGGTGTACGTGCCGTCGTGCATCCTGATCACGACCTGGTTGCCGTACGCGCCGCCCCAGCCGGCCTCGACGACCGTGCCGACGCCGACCGCGTGCACGGTGGTGCCGCTGGAGGCGTGGAAGTCGATGCCGGTGTGACTGCCGGAGGACCACAGGGAGCTGCCGGCCTGGTAGGCGGTGGAGACGTAGGAGGCGGTGATCGGCGCCACGAAGGTGTTGAGGCGCTTGCGCTCCGCCTCGCGCGCGGCGCGCTCCTTGGCCTCGCGCGCCTCCTCGGCCGCCTCGGCCGCCCGCTCGCGCGCGGCCTCCTCGGCCGCCTCACGGGCGGCGGCGTCCAGGGCGGCCTGCTTCTGCGCGGCGGCCTGGGCGTCGATCTCGTGGGCCACGGAGTCGCCGATGGTGACGACCGGGGTGAGTCCGCTCTGCTCCACCTCGGGCTCGGCGGCGAGCGCCGGAGCCGCGAGGGTGCCGACGACGCCGGTGGTCGCGAGGGCCGCGACACCCGCCGCGCGGGCGGTGGTGCGGTGCATCCGGCTGGGACGGCGGTGCTTACCGGTGGCGCGCGTGAACGCCATGTGGAGGCTGTTCCTTTCCTTCCCTCTCGCCTACCGGGTTAGCTGACGGGTTCGGAGCAGGAAGGTCTCCTACGGACCCCCGCGCTGGGCGCGGGCGTCCGATTCACCCCAGGGACTGCGGTGGGTCCCCGGCTCCCCTGGCTCGCGCCGTACGGGGACTCGGCGATGACTGTCCGGTGCCGCGGGTGCGGCGCACTGCCTGACGAACAGCCCGGACGACGCTAGACGCGGCTGCCTTCAATCCTCAAACGCAACCGGCTTTTTGTAGCGCATGCCACAGGGCAGACGGGCAGCCTCTCTCTCAATTCGGACAAAAGGCAGCCCTGGTGACACATCCGTCACCAGGGCCCCTTCACCCGTCCGCCCTACTCGGCGGCCACCACGGTGACTTCGCCGATGCCGAGGGCCTCGACCGGCTCCTTGATCTGCGCCGCGTCACCGACGAGGACCGTCACCAGCCGGTCCACCGGGAAGGCGTTCACCACCGCCGCCGTGGCCTCCACCGTGCCGGTCTCGGCGAGTTGACGGTAGAGCGTGGCCTGGTAGTCGTCGGGCAGGTGCTGCTCGACCTGGTCGGCCAGCGTGCTCGCCACGGCCGCCGCGGTCTCGTACTTCAGCGGCGCCACACCGACGAGGTTCTGCACCGCGACGTCGCGCTCGGCGTCGGTGAGCCCGCCCTCGGCGAGCGTGCGCAGCACGGTCCACAGGTCCTGCAGGGCGGGGCCGGTGTTGGGGGTGTCGACGGAGCCGCTGATGGCGAGCATGGCGGCGCCCGTGCCGTCGGGGGCGGACCGCAGGACCTGGCCGAACGCCCGTACGCCGTAGGTGTATCCCTTCTCCTCACGCAGGACGCGGTCCAGGCGGGAGGTGAGGGTGCCGCCCAGGCAGTAGGTGCCGAGCACCTGCGCGGGCCACACGCGATCGTGCCGGTCGGCGCCGGTGCGGCCGATCAGCAACTGCGTCTGGACCGCTCCGGGGCGGTCCACGATGACGACCCGGCCGGTGTCGTCGGCGGTCACCCGGGGCACGGGGCGCGGCTCGGCGGTGGAACCGGTCCACGCGCCCAGCGTGTCGCCGAGCAGCGCGTCGAGGTCGACGCCGGTGAGGTCGCCGACCACCACGGCGGTGGCCGTGGCGGGGCGGATGTGCTTCTCGTAGAAGGCGCGCACGGCCCCCGAGTCGATGCGCGCGACCGTCTCCTCGGTGCCCTGACGCGGGCGCGACATGCGTGCCTCGGCCGGGAACAGTTCCTTGGAGAGTTCCTTGGCCGCGCGGCGGGAGGGGTTGGCCAGCTCGTGCGGGATCTCGTCGAGGCGATTGCGGACCAGCCGTTCCACTTCGCTGTCCGCGAACGCGGGCGCCCTCAGGGCGTCGGCGAGGAGGCCGAGCGCCTTGGCGAGACGTGAGGCCGGCACCTCCAGGCTCAGTCGGACGCCGGGGTGGTCGGCGTGCGCGTCGAGGGTGGCGCCGCAGCGCTCCAGCTCGGCGGCGAACTCCTCCGCGGAGTGCTTGTCGGTGCCCTCGGAGAAGGCGCGCGCCATGATCGTGGCGACGCCGTCGAGACCGGCCGGCTCGGCGTCCAGGGGTGCGTCGAGGAGCACCTCGACGGCGACGACCTGCTGACCGGGGCGGTGGCAGCGCAGCACGGTGAGGCCGTTGCCGAGGCTGCCGCGCTCGGGGGTCGGGAAGGCCCACGGCTTGGGCTCACCGGCCTGCGGCCGCGGGTGGAATTCCATGGTGGCGAGCTCGGTCACTTGGCCGCCTCCTCGTTCTCGTCGGTGGCGTCGGAGTCGGCGTCGGTCACGGAGACGGTGACGGTGGTCTCGTCGGTGGTCTCGTCGGCGGGGGCGGTGGGCTCGTAGACGAGCACCGCGCGGTTGTCGGGCCGCAGGCGGGCCTTGGCGATCTCCTGGACCTCCTCCGCGGTCACCTCGAGCACCCGCTGCACGGCGGTCAGGGCGAGCTGCGGGTCGCCGAACAGGACGGCGTACCGGCACAGTTCGTCGGCGCGGCCCGCGACCGTGCCGAGGCGGTCGAGCCACTCGCGCTCCAGCTGGGCCTGGGCCCGCTCCATCTCCTCGGCCGTGGGTCCCTCCTCGGCGAACCGGGCGAGCTCCTCGTCGATGGCGGCCTCGATGACGGGCACCTCGACGTCACCGGACGTCTTCACGTCCAGCCAGCCCAGGGAGGGCGCCCCGGCCAGGCGCAGCAGGCCGAACCCTGCGGCGACGGCCGTGCGGTCGCGCCGCACCAGCCGGTTGTACAGGCGGGACGACTCGCCGCCGCCCAGGACGGTGAGCGCCAGGTCCGCCGCGTCGCACGCGCGCGTGCCGTCCTCCGGCAGCCGGTAGGCCGCCATCAGCGCGCGGGCCGGGACCTCCTCCTCGACGATCTCGCGCAGCTGCTCACCCATGACGTCGGGCAGCGAGCCGTCCCGGGGGGCGGGCTTGCCGTCGTGCGAGGCGATGGAGCCGAAGTACTTCTCGATCCAGGCGAGCGTCTGCTCCGGGTCGATGTCGCCGACGACCGACAGCACGGCGTTGTTCGGCGCGTAGTACGTGCGGAAGAACGCGCGCGCGTCCTCCAGCGTCGCCGCGTCCAGGTCGGCCATCGAGCCGATCGGCGTGTGGTGGTAGGGGTGGCCCTCCGGGTAGGCGAGCGCGGTCAGCTTCTCGAAGGCCGTGCCGTAGGGCACGTTGTCGTAGCGCTGGCGGCGTTCGTTCTTGACGACGTCCCGCTGGTTCTCCATCGACTCGTCGTCCAGGGCGGCCAGCAGGGAGCCCATGCGGTCGGCCTCCAGCCAGAGGGCGAGCTCCAGCTGGTGGGCGGGCATGGTCTCGAAGTAGTTGGTGCGCTCGAAGCTGGTGGTGCCGTTGAGCGAGCCGCCCGCGCCCTGCACCAGTTCGAAGTGGCCGTTGCCCTTGACCTGGGCGGAGCCCTGGAACATCAGGTGCTCGAAGAGGTGAGCCAGGCCGGTACGCCCCTTGACTTCGTGGCGGGAGCCGACGTCGTACCAGAGGCACACCGCCGCGACCGGGGTCAGGTGGTCCTCGGAGAGCACCACGCGCAGGCCGTTGGCCAGGCGGTGCTCGGTCGCTGTCAGGCCGCCGGAGCCTGCCTGGGCTGTGGCCGTGTGACCCATGGGCATGTACGTCCCTTCGATCGCGGAAAACTGAGTGGAATCATTGGGCGGAACTGCGGAATTCCCACCGATCCTGCCACTGTATGCAAGCGTGCGGGGCGTCGGTGGAGTTCCCGGGTCTCGTACGCCGAGAGCGAGAATGGGGTTGGCGAGCCGCCGGACACGAGGGCGTACGCTGCGGGCAGCCCCGGGCGGCCGGGCAGCCCGTGACGGGTCCTGGTCGGTCGCTGTCAGTGCCGCGGTCCACAATGGACCGCGTCAGATCACCGTTCACGCTTCAGCAAGGAGCCGGCAGCGATGGCCCGCCGTAGTACGAAGACCCCGCCGCCCGACGACTCGTACGAGGAGAAGATCCTCGACATCGACGTCGTCGACGAGATGCAGGGCTCCTTCCTCGAGTACGCGTACTCGGTCATCTACTCCCGCGCCCTGCCGGACGCCCGCGACGGACTCAAGCCGGTGCACCGCCGCATCGTCTACCAGATGAACGAGATGGGCCTGCGCCCCGAGCGTGGCTACGTCAAGTGCGCGCGCGTCGTCGGCGAGGTGATGGGCAAGCTCCACCCGCACGGCGACGCGTCGATCTACGACGCCCTGGTGCGCATGGCCCAGTCGTTCTCGATGCGCGTGCCCCTCGTCGACGGCCACGGCAACTTCGGCTCGCTGGGCAACGACGACCCGCCGGCCGCCATGCGGTACACCGAGTGCCGGATGGCCGAGGCCACCAGCCTGATGACGGAGTCGATCGACGAGGACACCGTCGACTTCGGCCCCAACTACGACGGCCAGGAGCAGGAGCCGGTGGCCCTGCCCGCCGCCTTCCCGAACCTGCTGGTCAACGGAGCCTCGGGCATCGCGGTCGGCATGGCCACGAACATGCCGCCGCACAACCTGCGCGAGGTGATCGCGGCCGCCCGGCACCTGATCCGGTACCCGAACGCCGACCTCGAAGCCCTGATGAAGCACGTGCCGGGTCCCGACCTGCCCACCGGCGGCCGGATCGTCGGCCTCCCCGGCATCCGGGACGCGTACGAGACGGGCCGCGGCACCTTCAAGATCCGCGCGACGGTGTCCGTGGAGACGGTGACCGCCCGCCGCAAGGGCCTCGTCGTCACCGAGCTGCCCTTCGCGGTCGGCCCGGAGAAGGTGATCGCCAAGATCAAGGACCTGGTCGGCTCGAAGAAGCTCCAGGGCATCGCCGACGTCAAGGACCTCACCGACCGCGAGCACGGACTGCGCCTGGTCATCGAGATCAAGAACGGCTTCGTGCCGGAGGCGGTCCTGGAGCAGCTCTACAAGCTGACGCCGATGGAGGAGTCCTTCGGCATCAACAACGTCGCCCTGGTCGACGGCCAGCCCCTCACCCTGGGCCTCAAGGAGCTGCTGGAGGTCTACCTCGACCACCGCTTCGACGTCGTGCGGCGCCGCAGCGAGTACCGCCGGACCAAGCGCCGCGACCGTCTGCACCTGGTCGAGGGCCTGCTCACCGCGCTGATCGACATCGACGAGGTCATCCGCCTCATCCGCTCCAGCGAGAACTCCGCGCAGGCCAAGCAGCGCCTGATGGAACGCTTCTCGCTGAGCGACGTCCAGACGCAGTACATCCTGGACACGCCGCTGCGCCGGCTCACCAAGTACGACCGCGTCGAGCTGGAGGCGGAGAAGGACCGGCTCAACACGGAGATCGAGGAGCTGACCCGGATCCTGGACTCCGACGCGGAGCTGCGCAAGCTGGTCTCCGCCGAACTGGCCGCGGTGTCGAAGAAGTTCGGCACCGACCGGCGTACGGTGCTGCTGGAGTCGTCCGGCGCCCCGGTGGCCGCCGTGCCGCTCCAGGTGGCCGACGACCCGTGTCGGGTGCTGCTGTCCTCCACGGGTCTCCTGGCCCGTACCGCGAACGACGAGCCCTTCGCCCCGGAGGCCGGCGCCAAGCGCGTCAAGCACGACCTGATCGTCTCGGCGGTGCCGGCCACGGCGCGGGGCGAGGTGGGCGTGGTGACGTCCGCCGGGCGTCTGCTGCGGGTGAACGTCGTGGACCTGCCCCAGCTCCCGGAGTCCATGCCGACGCCCAACCTCTCGGGGGGCGCGCCGCTGGCGGAGTTCGTGTCCCTCGAGGACGACGAGTCGGTGATCTGCCTGACCACGCTGGACGAGTCCTCGCCCGGCCTGGCGCTCGGTACGGAACAGGGCGTCGTCAAGCGCGTGGTGCCCGACTACCCGTCCAACAAGGACGAGCTGGAGGTCATCACGCTCAAGGAGGGCGACCGGATCGTCGGCGGGGCCGAGCTGCGTACCGGCGAGGAGGACCTGGTCTTCATCACGGACGACGCGCAGTTGCTGCGCTACCAGGCCTCGCAGGTCCGCCCGCAGGGCCGGCCGGCGGGTGGTGTGGCGGGCATCAAGCTCGCCGACGGCGCGAAGGTCATCTCCTTCACGGCGGTGGACCCGGCCGCGGAAGCGGTGGTCCTCACGGTCGCCGGTTCGCGCGGCACGCTGGACGACTCCGTGCAGACCACGGCCAAGCTCACGCCGTTCGACCAGTACCCGCGCAAGGGCCGCGCCACGGGTGGTGTGCGCTGCCAGCGGTTCCTCAAGGGGGAGGACTGCCTGGCCTTCGCCTGGGCGGGCGCCACCCCGGCGCTGGCCGCGCAGAAGAACGGCACCCCGGCGCAGCTCCCGGACATCGACCCGCGCCGCGACGGCTCGGGCGTGTCGCTGCCGAAGACGGTGTCGGTGGTGGCCGGCCCGGCTTAAGGGCCCGTACGTTCCACGGGGTCCGGCTCGTCCGGGTCCTCGTCGTCCGGGTCCTCGTCGTCCGGATCGTCGGCGTCCGGATCGTCGCCGTCCGCGTCATCGCCGTCCCGGTCCTCGTCGTCCGGGTCCGGTACGTAGCGCAGGACGCCCCACATGCCGTGCTCGTCGGCGTGCGGGGCGTCACTGCGGCACGCGTCGAGCTCCTTGCCGAGGGCCGGCGCGTCGATGCCCGAGCCGATGAGCACCAGCTGGGTGCGGCGCGCTTCGTCGGGCGTCCAGGCCTCCGGGTAGAAGCGCAGGAAGCGTCCGACCGCGTGGACGGCGTACCGGTTCCGCGTGTCGTTCGGACCGAAGTCGACGTACCCCTTGATCCGGTACAGGCCCTCCGGCCGGCTGTCGAGGAACCGCATGAGCCGGCGCGGGTCGAGGGGGACGTCGGAGACGAACGACAGGGTGTCGTAGGCGGCGTGCAGGTGCTCGGCGTACGCACCGTGCGCGGAGTGATCGTGCAGGTCGTCGAAGGACAGCTGCCCCACGCGCTCCTCGCTCGGCCGGCAGTCGTAGAGGAACTCGGGGTCGATGCGGCCGTAGGTCGCGGGCACGACGGCGGCGCGGTCGCTGAGCGAGCGGACGAGGGCGAGCACCCGCTCGGCGTCCGGGGCCCGGTCGGTCTTGTTGACCACGACCAGGTCGGCCAGCGCCAGATGCCGGTCGATCTCGGGGTGCTTCGCACGCGTGTCGTCGAACTCGGCGGCGTCGACGACCTCGACGAGCCCGCCGTAGACGACCTCCGGCTGCTCGCTGGCCAGGAGCATGCGCACGAGTTCCTGCGGTTCGGCGAGACCGCTGGCCTCGATGACGATGACGTCGATACCGGCATCGGGCCGGGCGAGCCGCTCCAGGTAGCCGTCGAGTTCACCGGCGTCGACGGCACAGCACAGGCACCCGTTGCCCAGCGAGACGGTGGAGTCGCCGAGGGCGCCGGCGACGGCCATCGCGTCGATCTCGATCGAGCCGAAGTCGTTGACGATGGCACCGATCCGGCTGCCTCCGCTGCGGTGCAGGAGGTGGTTGAGGAGTGTGGTCTTTCCGGAGCCGAGGAATCCGGCGAGTACGACAACCGGGATCTGCTGCGGAGTCGGGCGGTGCCCCACCGTGCGGCCTCTCTCTCACCACGTGTACGCCGGTCCGTGAGACGGCGTACGCCCACCTACGGAATTGCCTGCTCAGAATACGAGCCGCCGCGGCGCCCGAGCGGTCGACGGTCGGCACCTGTTCGCCGCTCCGCCGAGCGACCGGGCCCGGCCCCCGAACGGCACAGGCCTCTCGCCCACCGGGCTCCACCCCGGTACGAGGCCGCCCCTGCCCCTACCGGAGCAGCGTCCAGGCGCGGCTGGAAGTCGTCACGACGCAAGTCAGGTTAGGCTCACCTCTGTGAGTACGTGCTCAACCGTCTCCCAGGACCTCGACGAGCCCGTCTCGGGCACCGCACCCGTCGCGAGGACCTGGTTGCTGCTCGAACAGCCGGGCCCGTGGGGCGCCAAGGCGCTCACCTCGAGCCACCTGGAGCCCGCACTGGGACGCGCCCTGGAGGCGGCGGTGAAGGGGACGGGCGTACGCATCGCGCTGATCCGCCGTCCCGGGCGCCACGCGGACCGCGGTGCCCCCGCCGAGCGCCGGGTGTACGCCGCGCACACCGTGCCGGGGACGGTGTGGCTGCGCAGCGCCACGCTCACGGACCCGCGTCGACTGCTCGACCTCGATTTCGCCGCGCTCGGCAGGGGCGATCACCGGAGGTTCGACGCGGTGCTCGAAGGCGGTCCCCACCTGGGTGATCCGCTCGCTCTCGTCTGCACCAACGGCAAGCGCGACCGCTGCTGCGCGCTCCTCGGCCGGCCGCTGGCGGCCGAGCTCGCCGCGTCCGGCGCCGACGGCGTCTGGGAAGTCACCCATCTGGGTGGTCACCGCTTCTCGCCGACCGTGCTCGTGCTCCCCCACGGGTACGCGTACGGCCGGGTCGGGGCCCACGCCGTCGAGGAGATCCTGCACGGTGCGCGGGACGGGCGGATCGTCGTCGAGGGCTGCCGCGGGAACTCCGCGTGGACGCGCCCGGGGCAGGCGGCCGAGCTGGCCGTGCGCTCGGTCGCGGGCGAGCAGGCGGCCCAGGCGCTGAGCGTCGTGCGGACGGACGGTGCCGCACCGCACTGGGAGGTGACCGTGGCCCATGTGGACGGCCGGCACTGGCGGGTCACCGTCGCCCAGGGCGCTTCGGCGCCACCCCGCCCGGAGAGCTGCGGGGCGTCGGTGCTGGGCTCACCCGCGCGGATGGAGGTGACGGCGGTGCGCGAGCTGTCGATGGCGGCGGCGCTCGCCGGCTGACCTCCCGCCGGGCGGGCGGCGTCCGGCCCGTCTCCGTCCACGGGCGCGACCGGGAGATCCGCGCCACACCCCGCTACGGCCTGCCGCCCGCTCCCACGTACCGTCATGGGTATGAGCTCCACTCCCTCCGTACGCCGCCGGCGCCTCGGCCTGCCGCGGCGGGTGTTCTCGCAGGTGCTGCTGATGCAGCTGGCGATCGCCGCGGGAGTCGCGGTGCTCGCGACCGGGCTGTTCCTGGCTCCGCTCGGTGACCAGCTGGACGACCAGGCGATGCGCCGGGCGCTCGCCATCGCGCAGACCACCGCCCAGCAGCCGCAGGTCGTGCGGGACCTGCGGAGCACCCGGCCGACACCGGACGGCCCGGTGCAGCGGGCGGCGGAGCGGGTCCGGAAGGCCACGAAGGCCGAGTACGTCGTCGTGATGGACCGGCTCGGCGTGCGCTGGTCGCACACCGACCCGGAGCGGATCGGTGACGTCGTCTCCACCGACCCCGGGCAGGCCCTGTCCGGCCGTGAGGTCATGGAGATCGACGACGGCACCCTGGGCCGCTCCGCGCGCGGCAAGGTGCCGCTGCGCGACGGCGACGGCGACATCGTCGGGGCGGTCTCGGTCGGCATCGCCTACGACAGCGTCCGGGCCCGGCTGATCCACGCCATCCCCGGCCTGTTCGCGTACGCCGGTGGCGCCCTGGCCGTGGGCGCGCTGGCCGCCTGGCTGATCTCGCGCCGGGTGCAGCGGCAGACCCGTGACCTGGCCTTCTCGGACATCGCGGGTCTGCTCGCGGAGCGGGAGGCCATGCTGCACGGCATCCGGGAGGGCGTCGTCGCCCTGGACCGCGGCGGCCGGGTCCGCCTGCTCAACGACGAGGCGCAGCGCCTGCTGGGCATCGGCGCCGAGGCCGTCGGCCGCACCCCCGACGAGGCGCTCGGCGCGGGGCGCACGGCCGACGTCCTGGCCGGCCGGGTGACCGGTACCGACCTGCTGACCGTGCGCGGCCAGCGGGTGCTGGTCGCCAACCGGATGCCGACCGACGACGGCGGCGCCGTCGCCACCCTGCGCGACCGCACCGAGCTCGAGCAGCTCGGCCGGGAGCTGGACTCCACGCGCGGCCTGATCGACGCGCTGCGCGCGCAGGACCACGAGCACGCCAACCGCATGCACACCCTGCTGGGGCTGCTCGAACTGGAGATGTACGACGACGCCGTGGAGTTCGTCGGCGAGGTGGTCGGCGAGCACCGGGCGACCGCGGAGCAGATCACCGAGAGGATCCAGGACCCCCTCCTCGCCGCCCTGCTGGTCGGCAAGGCGACCGTCGCGGCGGAACGCGGGGTCACCCTGTGGGTGTCGGAGCGGACGTGGCTGCCGGACCGTCTGGTGGATCCCAGGGGGCTCGTCACGATCGTCGGCAACCTGGTCGACAACGCGCTCGACGCCGTCGCGGGGGCGGCGCACGCGCGCGTGGAGGTCGAACTGCGGGCGCACGGACGCGCCACGACCCTCAGGGTGCGCGACACGGGGCCCGGGATCGCTCCTGAACACCGCGAGCTGGTGTTCACGGCGGGGTGGTCGACCAAGAAGCCGCCGGCACACCGCCAGCGCGGCATCGGGCTGTCCCTGGTGCGCCGGCTGGCCGAGCGCCAGGGGGGCAGCGCCACCGTCGGGGAGGCGCACGGCGGGGGTGCGGAGTTCGTCGTCGTCCTGCCCGAGGCGCTGGCCGAGCCGGACGCGGAACCCGCCCTCACCGTCCCCGTGAACCCCGCTGCCGAGGAGGAGTCCCGATGATCGAGGTCCTGGTGGTGGACGACGACACGCGGGTCGCGCGGGTCAACGCCGTCTACGTCGAGAAGGTGCCGGGCTTCCACGTCGCCGGTGAGGCGCACAGCGCGCTGGAGGCGCTGCGCAGCGTGGAGACGCTGCCCCGCCTGGATCTGATCCTGCTGGACCACTACCTGCCCGACCGGACCGGTCTGGAGGTCGTCCAGGAGATGCGGCGACGCGGCCACCAGACCGACGTGATCATGGTGACGGCCGCTCGGGACGTGTCGACCGTCCAGGCGGCGATGCGGCAGGGCGCTCTGCAGTACCTGGTCAAGCCGTTCGCCTTCGCGGGGCTGCGCGCCAAGCTGGAGGCGTACGCGGAGCTGCGCCGTACGCTGGACGGCGGTGGTGAGGCTGAGCAGGCCGAGGTCGACCGTATCTTCGGTGCCCTGTCGGCGCCGTCGGAGCCGGGCCTGCCCAAGGGGCACTCCCCCACCACCGCCGAGCTCGTGCGCCAGTGCCTGCTGAAGGCGGACGGCCCCCTCTCCGCGCAGGAGATCGCGGAGCGGACGGGAGTGAGCCGCCAGACCGCGCAGCGCTACCTGAAGCTCCTGGAGCGCACGGGACGGGCCAGACTGACCCTCAAGTACGGTGAAGCGGGCCGTCCCGAGCACCGCTACGAGTGGGCGACCCGCCCCTGAGAGGAGCAGGTCCCACAGCGCCACCTCCCCCTACACGGCCCCCGCCCCGGTCAGCGACCGCACCTGTGTCTCGGCGTGCCTGGCCTCGTCGGGCACCTCCCGCGAGGTGACCGTGCCGAGCCAGCCCGCGAGGAAGCCCAGCGGGATCGAGACGAGGCCGGGGTTCTGCAGCGGGAAGTACTGGAAGTCGACGCCCGGGAACAGCGACCGCGGGCTGCCCGACACCACCGGGGACAGCAGTACGAGCACCACCGCCGGGACCAGACCGCCGTACACGGCCCACACGGCGCCGCGTGTGGTGAAACCGCGCCAGAACAGCGAGTAGAGCAGCACCGGGAGGTTGGCGGACGCCGCGACGGCGAAGGCGAGGCCCACCAGGAACGCGACGTTGAGGTCGCGGGCGAGCAGGCCGAGACCGATCGCGATCGCGCCGATACCGACGGCGGCGGTACGCGCCACGGCGACCTCGCTGCGCGGCGGGGCGCCGCGGCGCCGCAGGGACGCGTACAGGTCGTGGGCCACGGATGCCGAGGAGGCCAGGGTGATCCCGGCGACCACCGCGAGGATGGTGGCGAAGGCGACGGCCGCCACGACCGCGAACAGAACGGTTCCTCCCGTGGAGTCCGCGCCACCCCCCAGGTCCAGGGCCAGCAGCGGCACCGCCGTGTTCCCGGCGGCGTTCGACTCCCGCACGGCGTCCGGCCCGACCAGGGCGGCGGCACCGAAACCGAGCACGATCGTCATCAGGTAGAACCCGCCGATGAGGCCGATCGCCCAGACGGCCGATCGCCGTGCCGCCCGGGCGGTGGGCACGGTGTAGAAACGCGACAGGATGTGCGGCAGCCCGGCCGTGCCCAGCACCAGGGCGAGTCCCAGGCTGATGAAGTCGAAGCGGGAGGTCCAGTCCCCGCCGTACGCCAGCCCGGGCACCAGGAACGCGTCGCCGTGCCCGCTGCGCTCGGCCGCGGTGCGCAGCAGCCGGTCGATGTCGCCGTGGAAGCGGAACAGGACGAGCGCGGTCAGTGCCACGGTGCCGCCGAGCAGCAGCACCGCCTTCACGATCTGGATCCAGGTGGTGGCCCGCATCCCGCCCAGCGACACGTAGATCACCATGAGCGCGCCGACGCCGATGACGGTCCAGGTCCGCGCCGCCTCGGTCGTGCCCCCGAGCAGCAGCGCGACCAGGCTGCCCGCGCCCACCATCTGCGCCACCAGGTACAGGACCGACACGGTGACCGAGGAGGTTCCCGCGGCGATCCGCACGGGCCGTTCCCGCATCCGCGCCGCGACGACGTCGGCGAGGGTGAACCTGCCGCAGTTGCGCACCAGTTCGGCGACGAGGAACAGCACCACGAGCCAGGCCACCAGAAAGCCCACCGAGTACAGCATGCCGTCGTAGCCGTAGAGCGCGATGAGCCCGGAGATGCCGAGGAAGGAGGCGGCCGAAAGGTAGTCACCCGCGATGGCGAAACCATTCTCCATGGGAGAGAAGAGACGGCCGCCCGCGTAGAACTCCTCCGGCGAACCGTGCCGGTTGCGGCCCACCCACGTCGTGATCGCCAGCGTGGCGGCGACGAACGTGCTGAACAGCAGCAGCGCGAGCGACTGGTGATCGTCCGTCACGACGTACCGCCCCGTGCTCCGCGCGTCAGTTCCTGGGTGTTCCAGCGCAGTTCGAGCGCGGTCCGGTCCCTGCGCAGTCGAGCGTGCCGGGCGTACGCCCAGGTGAGCAGGAAGGTGGTGGCGAACTGCCCGAGTCCGGCGAGCATCGCCACGTTCACCGCGCCGGCCACCGGCCGGGCCATCAGCGCGGGCGCCGTCGTGGCGGTCACCACGTAGGCGACGTACCACCCGAAGAAGGCGGCCACCGCGGGCACCACGAACCTCCGGTACCGGCTGCGGACCTCCCGGAAGGCCGCGCTGCGCTGGACCTCCAGGTACACGTCGGCCGCGGCCCGGGGAAGCTGCCCCGCCGGGTCCGGGCGCATCGACGACCGCGCGGCCTCGGGGGCACCCGCACCGGCCGGCCCGCCCCGGCCGGTGGCGGGAGGGGCGTACCAGGGGTCGGCGTACGACGGGGTCCGGGGCGCCCCGGCGGCGGCCGGGGCCGGGCCGTCGCGGTGGTCGACCGCGCTTTCCGGACCATCCCCGGCGCCGTGCGGGCGGTCGTTGCTTGACTGCATGCCCAAGGATGGACAGAACGGGAAGATCCCTGACTCTTCTTTCCCGCGCACTTCACCCCATCAGGTGACTTCACCCACCGGGGCCGCACACGTCCCTTCCTGTACGCGTAGGACCCAGCTCCCTGTACACGCAGGACACAGCCTGAACAGGACTCTGAGCCCCGTCTCGGCGAACAAACGGCGAAGCGTGGAGGGGTGCTCCCGGGACCGGAGCCGCACCTTCCCCGCGGGCCGACGCCCCGGCCCGGCCCGGGGCCGAACCCCGGGCCGGATCAACGGCTACGCGTCGATGCGCGACCGGTCCAGCGTCGCCGCCGAGCTGGAGATGAACTCCTTGCGAGGAGCGACGTCGTTGCCCATCAGCAGGTCGAAGACCTGCTCGGCGGAGTCCAGATCGGTGAGGTTGATCCGGCGCAGGGTACGGCGCCGCGGGTCCATGGTCGTCTCGGCCAGCTGGTCGGCGTCCATCTCGCCCAGGCCCTTGTACCGCTGGATGGAGTCCTTGTACCGGATGCCCTTGCTCTGGTACTCCATGAGCTTGTCGCGCAGCTCGCGGTCCGAGTACGTGTAGACGTACTTGTCCTGGCCCTTCTTCGGCTGAACGAGCTCGATGCGGTGCAGCGGCGGCACCGCGGCGAAGACCCGGCCCGCTTCCACCATGGGCCGCATGTAGCGGTGGAACAGGGTCAGGAGGAGCGTACGGATGTGGGAGCCGTCCACATCGGCGTCGGTCATCATGATGATCTTGCCGTAGCGGGCCGCGTCGATGTCGAAGGTGCGGCCGGACCCGGCTCCTATGACCTGGATGATCGCGCCGCACTCGGCGTTCTTCAGCATGTCCGTCACGGACGACTTCTGGACGTTGAGGATCTTGCCGCGGATCGGCAGCAGCGCCTGGAACTCGGAGTTCCGGGCGAGCTTCGCCGTGCCCAGCGCGGAGTCGCCCTCGACGATGAACAGCTCGCTGCGCTCGACGTCGTCGCTGCGGCAGTCGGCGAGCTTCGCGGGCAGCGAGGAGGACTCCAGGGCCGTCTTGCGGCGCTGGGCGTCCTTGTGCTGGCGGGCGGCGATACGGGTGCGCGCCGCGGCGACGGCCTTCTCCATGACCACCCGGGCCTGCTGGGCGGCGTCACGCTTGGTGGAGGTCAGGAACGCCTTGAGTTCCTTGGAGATCACGTTGTTCACGATGCGGCGGGCCGCCGAGGTGCCGAGGACCTCCTTGGTCTGGCCCTCGAACTGCGGCTCGGCGAGACGGACGGTCACGACCGCGGTGAGGCCCTCGAGAGCGTCGTCCTTGACGATGTCGTCCTCGGCGACGCGCAGCAGCTTCTTGGCGCGCAGCACCTCGTTCATCGTCTTCGCGACCGCCTGCTCGAAGCCGGCGACGTGGGTGCCGCCCTTGGGCGTGGCGATGATGTTGACGAACGACTTGACGGTGGTGTCGTAACCGGTGCCCCAGCGCATCGCGACGTCGACACCGAGCTCGCGGGTGACCTCGGTGGGCGTCATCTGGCCATGCTCGTCCAGGACCGGCACCGTCTCCTTGAAGCTGCCCTGTCCACTGAAGCGGAGGACGTCACAGACGGGCCTGTCACTGGCCAGGAACTCGCAGAACTCACTGATGCCGCCGTCGAAGCGGAAGGACTCCTCGCCCTTGCTGCCGCCGTCACCGAGACCGAACTCGTCGCGGACGACGATCGTCAGCCCGGGCACCAGGAAGGCGGTCTGGCGGGCCCGCTGGTGCAGCGTCTCCAGGGAGAGCTTGGCGTCCTTGAGGAAGATCTGGCGGTCCGCCCAGTACCGCACGCGCGTGCCGCTGCGGGTCTTGGGGATCTTCTTGGCCTTGCGCAGTCCGCTCCTGGCCTCGAACCCGGCCGCCGGCCCCTGCCCCGCGAACGCGCCCGGCACACCGCGCCGGAAGCTGATGGCATGGGTCTGCCCGCCGCGGTCCACCTCGATGTCCAGCCGGGCGGACAGGGCGTTCACCACGGAGGCACCGACGCCGTGCAGACCGCCGGAGGCGGCGTACGATCCGCCTCCGAACTTTCCGCCGGCGTGCAGCTTGGTCATGACGACCTCGACGCCGGACAGGCCGGTCTTGGGCTCGATGTCGACCGGGATGCCGCGGCCGTTGTCCCGCACCTCCACCGAGGCGTCGTCGTGGAGGATCACCTCGATGTGGTCGCAGTAACCTCCGAGGGCCTCGTCGACGGAGTTGTCGATGATCTCCCAGAGGCAGTGCATCAGGCCACGGCTGTCGGTCGATCCGATGTACATGCCCGGACGCTTGCGTACGGCCTCGAGCCCTTCGAGGACGAGCAGGTGCCGCGCGGTGTAGTTGGATCCGTCCCGGTCTGCTCCTGCCAGCAGCGCAGTGGACGGCACGGATGTCTCGGCGGTCACGCGGTTCGCTCCTCGCTGAATTTCAGATGGGGCCCCGCTGGGTAAGGGCGCGGCTCGGTTCACCGGTCAGAGAGTACCGAGGCCTGGTAGAGCCGTTGTAACGCCACCCTCGCGGAAGACTCACCCTAGACCAGCGTCGCATGCTTGTTCGATCCCTCGATGGGGTGAAGTACACATCACGTTCCCTTCGAGGCATGAACCATTTAGGCTCCGGGCACGTCCTCATGAACAAACCGGCAACCCAGCCGGCGGGACCGACACTGACCGACTGCGCGAACCCGTACGACACACAGACACGCAATACGGCACATTCGCCGCCAACCGGCAACAGCCGGCCCCTCGGAAGTTTTTTTCGAGGAAAAGCCACGAGCGGGAACGTTTTGGGGCTGGTTGGATGTTGACCCTGGTACGACAGCTCGTCGAGCTAGAGAAGAGGCGACGTGACTACTGTTCTGACTTCCGCAAGCCCGCTGACGGCCGCTGATCGCTGCGACCGCTGCGGCGCCCAGGCATACCTGCGCGTCGTCCTGCTGAGCGGCGGAGAACTGCTCTTCTGCGCCCACCATGGTCGCAAGTTCGAGCCGGAACTCAAGAAGATCGCCGCTGAGATACAGGACGAGACGGAGCGGCTGACGGCCGTTCCGGCCTCTTCCGCCGAGGAAGAGCGCTGACACTACGCGCCCGACGACGAGCGAGCACGGCACAGGCCGATGAACGGGCGGCCGCCTCCACTGACCGGAGGTGGCCGCCCGTGCTCGTGCCCACCAGGCCCTCAGCGGCCGTCAGACTCCCTCGCGCCGCCCTGCGGCAGTGTCCCAGCCGTGTCCCAGCCGAGCGTCCGAAGAACGGCGGAGACGCGCGTGTACACCCCGGGGCTGCCCGGGCGCCCGCAGCCACTCCCCCAGGACACGAGGCCGATGAGCCTCCCCTTGGCGACCAGCGGCCCGCCGCTGTCTCCCTGGCAGGCATCGCGGCCACCGGCCTGCTCACCGGCGCACAGCATGGTGTCGGCGACGTACCGGCCGTCCTCACTTCCCGGGTACGCCCGTTCACAGTCCGCGTCGGGAAGTACCCGCACGCGAGCCGCCCGCAGGCCGTTCGCGTAGTCCCCGGCTCCCGAGGCGTCCCCCCATCCGTACACGAGCGCTTCCGTCTGGGGCCCGTACGCGGGGTCGCCGGCCGCCGCCATCCCTATGAGCGAGTCGACGGGAAGGGCTTCTGACAGGGTGAGCACCGCGAAGTCTCCGGCATTGGTGACGTCGTCGTGCGCCGGGTTCACCCAGACGTCACGCACGGGGATCTCACGCCCCTGGTCCGAGAGCAGATCCGTGCGATCCGCGATGACCTTCAGGTCGCGCACCTGCTCGGGCGGCGATCCGAGAACCTCCTCGCCCAGGCAGTGGGCCGCCGTGAGCACGGTGGTCCGGCCGACGGCCACTCCCCCGCAGAACTGCCCCGCCCGCGTACCTCCGAAGCGGTCACGGCTGGACAGGGCGACGGTCCACGGGCTGTCGGACACGTCGACCGGGAAGCCTCCGACGACGATGCTGTCGGCGGCTGCGGGAGCGGCGGACGCCAGGGGTATCGCGGAGGCCGCGGCCGCCAGGACCAGCGGCCGGGCCAGTGCCCGGGCAACAAGGCCACGCATGCAGGCTCCTCACTTCGAGGTGGTCTTGGGACACCCAGAGTGATTCAGTCCGCAGCACCGCGCACCCGCTGGTCAGCACGAGGGCCCGGTCCCCACCTGGGGGAACCGGGCCCTCGCCGTCGTTCGGGTGCGGCCTAGTCGAGGTAGTCGCGCAGCACCTGCGAGCGCGACGGGTGGCGCAGCTTCGACATGGTCTTCGACTCGATCTGGCGGATGCGCTCCCGCGTGACGCCGTACACCTTGCCGATCTCGTCGAGGGTCTTCGGCTGACCGTCGGTGAGACCGAACCGCATGGAGACGACGCCGGCCTCACGCTCGGACAGGGTGTCCAGGACGGAGTGCAGCTGCTCCTGGAGGAGCGTGAAGCTCACCGCGTCGGCCGGTACGACGGCCTCGGAGTCCTCGATGAGGTCACCGAACTCGCTGTCGCCGTCCTCGCCCAGCGGGGTGTGCAGCGAGATGGGCTCGCGACCGTACTTCTGGACCTCGATGACCTTCTCCGGGGTCATGTCGAGTTCCTTGGCCAGTTCCTCCGGGGTGGGCTCGCGGCCCAGGTCCTGGAGCATCTGGCGCTGTACGCGCGCGAGCTTGTTGATGACCTCGACCATGTGCACCGGGATACGGATGGTGCGGGCCTGGTCGGCCATCGCGCGGGTGATCGCCTGCCGGATCCACCAGGTGGCGTACGTGGAGAACTTGTAGCCCTTGGTGTAGTCGAACTTCTCCACCGCGCGGATCAGACCGAGGTTGCCCTCCTGGATCAGGTCCAGGAAGAGCATGCCGCGGCCGGTGTAGCGCTTGGCCAGGGAGACCACCAGACGGAGGTTGGCCTCCAGGAGGTGGTTCTTGGCGCGGCGACCGTCCTCGGCGATGATCTCCAGCTCACGCTTGAGCTTGGGGGCGAGCTTGTCGGAGTTCGCCAGCTTGTCCTCGGCGAAGAGGCCCGCCTCGATGCGCTTGGCGAGTTCGACCTCCTGCTCGGCGTTGAGGAGGGGGACCTTGCCGATCTGCTTGAGGTAGTCCTTGACCGGGTCGGCGGTGGCGCCGGCCGCGGCGACCTGCTGGGCCGGAGCGTCGTCCTCGTCCTCGTCGGACAGCACGAAGCCCGCGTTCTCGGTGCCCTCGGGCTCCTCCGCCTTCGGCTCCTCGATCACCTCGTCCTCGAGGAGCTCGCCGTCGTCCTTCTTGGCGGTCGTCTTCTTGGCCGCCGTCTTCTTGGCGGTCGTCTTCTTCACCGCCGCCTTCTTGGCGGTCGTCTTCTTGGCCACCGCCTTCTTGGCGGCGGACTCCTCCTCGACGGCGGGGTCGGTGGCGGACGCCGCCGTGGTGGCGGGCGCGGCGGCCTTCCTGCTGGTCACCGTCTTCGCCGCGACCGTCTTCGTGGCGGTGCGCTTGGCGGGACTCTTCGCTGCGACGCTCTTTCGGGTGCGCTTGGGCTCTGCGGCACTGACCATCAGCGTCACACCCTCTTCCTCGAGGATCTGATTGAGGCTGCGCAGTACGTTCTTCCACTGAGTGGCCGGAATCTGGTCAGCTTCGAAGGCCCGACGCACGTCATCGCCGGCGATCTGCCCCTCAGCCTTTCCCCGCTCAATGAGCGCCATGACAGAGACGGACTCGGCGATCTCCGGCGGGAGCGTACGGGATGTGCTGGCCGACACGAACAACCTCTCGGAACGTTGGAAAACGGCTTCCGGCCCCGTCCGGGCGGACAGGAGCCGACCGCCGGCTTGGGAGTGGGCCGACGGCGCGGGCGGGGCCGAGGAGAAGCACAGCGCCATGAACGGCGTCCGTATTCCCTCCGCGGCTGTCACCTCTTAGGTCATCGCGTTGTTCCCGCGAGCGTTACGCCCAATCCGCGTGGCCCGAGTCACACCCCGTAAGCTATTAAATTCGGTCATACGAGGATGAAAGCGGTCACCAGCGGGTACGAGCCGGTCCTGCCGAGGGCTCCCGGTCACGCGCGGAGGCTCAGGCCTCTCATCACACCATCGGACTCACACCGTCGGACCCCGCGGAATCACCGAGGATTCCGCGGGGTCCGCGGCGTCGGCGTCCCGGTCGGCCACGTCCATAGGAGGGATCTGGAGCGGCCGGCCCGCGCCGGTCCGGCGGAACGTAGTCAGTGATCGCGCGGTGCGGGCACCACCCGCTCCACCTCGGGGTGGACGGTCAGAAGCTGGCGCATGGCCGCCTCGGCCGCCGCGCCGTCCCCCGCGGCGAGGGCGTCGACGATCCTGCCGTGCTGGGCCAGGGAGACGTCGTTCGGCCGGTCACAGCCCGTGACCGGGCCACCGGAGACGTGGAGGGCGGCGGACACGATCCCGGACAGGTGATCCAGCATGCGATTGCCCGCGATCTGGATCAGCAGCGAGTGGAACTCGGCGTCGGCGCGCGAGAAGGTGAGCGCGTCGCCCTGCCCCATGGCGTGCCCCATGATCCCGACCATGTCGGACAGACGCTGCTGGACGTCCTCGCGCCCGTGCCCGGCGGCGAGGCGCGCGGCGAGCGGTTCGATCGTCCAGCGCAGCTCGCTGAGCTCCCGGCGCTGGTCGTCGCGCTGCGGCCCGAAGGCACGCCATTCGATGATGTCCGGGTCGAGGAGGTTCCAGTCGCTGACGGGGCGCACGCGCGTGCCGACGTTCGGACGGGCACTGACCAGGCCCTTGGCCTCCAGCACGCGCAGGGACTCACGGACAACGGTACGGGACACCTCGAAACGCTGGCCGATCTCCTCGGGCACCAGCGGGCGGTCGGCGCCGAGATCACCGGAGACGATCATCTGACCCAGCTGCTGAACGAGTTGCCCATGCAGTCCACGGCCACGGCTGCCCGCGCTGCGCCGGCCCACGCGGCCCAGCTCGGGCTCCGTCCCCTCCCATGCGGGCGCCCCCACGCGGTCGACGGCGGGCGTCTCGGCGTAGGGGTAGCGGTCGAGTTCGCCCGGGTTCGCGAGGCCGGAGTCGGCGGAGCGGGCGGCGGTCATCATGGAGTGCGCAAGGGTAGTCACGCATCCTTTGTCGGCGTCGCCCTCAACTCCCTTGAGGGCTTTGGTGAAAAGCACACGAAAGGGTGATCGCTCACCCCGTCGCAATTGACGCCTTATCGGAAAGAAATGTGCTTTCTCCGGGGAGTTGCGCGCAGGGTCGTACCCGAAGGGTGCGGACGGCCCCTCACCGGGCCCTGCTGCGCACGGTCATGAGCAGATAGGCGCAGAGCAGGGTGGTGAGCGACAACGTCAGTGCGCTGCCCACGGGTTGGACGACCACGCGCAGCACTTCGGCCACATACCGTTCCCCGCCGAAGGGCCACTGCGTCAGGAGAACCTCACGCACCCGCATCGGGAGGCCGGCGGCGGTCCGCACGGACGGTCCCTCCCAGACCTCCTGTACGAGCGGTACGACCAGGACGGGAACAGCGACCACCGCGGCGAGCCCGGCCGAGGTGGACCGGAAGACGCCCGCGGCGAGCACACCGGACCACGCGCAGCCGATGACGAGTCCGAGCCAACCGGCACCCAGTACGGGCCAGTCGGCGGGCACTCGCACGAGTTCCCGTCCGTAGAAGAGATGGAGCACTTCGGCGTCGCAGCCCACCGTCAGGGTGGCCAGCACCAGCGCGCCGGCCGCGGAGACCAGGAGTTTGGCGGTCAGCAGCCCCATACGCCGGGGCACGGTGCCGCGGTCCGCCGCCAGGGCGGGGTGGCGGAACTCGTCGCCGAAGGCGAGCGCACCGAGCAGCCCCGCGCCGAGCGCCGCAGGGGGCAGCGGCAGCTCCCGCGGCCAGGCGGCGAGCAGACGCGGCTGCGGGGTGTGCCCGACGCGGGCCAGGACCAGTGCGGTGACCGCGGACACGACGAGCACCACGGCCCCGGTGACGAACCCGGCGCTGACGCCGGTCGCACGACGGAGTTCGTAGCGGAGGGGGCGCAGGGGGCTGGGGGCGGAGCGGACGGAGATGGGGGGCGGCAGCGGGGAGTGCGTGTCGCG
>NZ_JAGMUE010000431.1:0-550 GCF_019049165.1 Streptomyces sp. AC627_RSS907 | reverse complement strand
CCTCTGCGCCGGTCGAGCAGCGGCAGGAGCCGGTAGCCCTCGGCGAACAGCGCCCGCGCGCGCCGGGCCTCGAAGTGCACCAGGCCGGTGAAGTCGGCGCCGGCCGGCGGCGTGGCGCCGCGGAACCCCGCCGAGCAGCCGAACTTGGCCAGGTCGTCGGACGGTAGGTAGGTGCGCCCGTTGGCCGCGTCCTCCCGAACGTCCCGCAGGATGTTGGTGAGTTGGAGGGCCAGCCCCAGCGTGTCGGCGTACTCGGCGGCCCGCTCGGCGCCGGGGGCCCCGGGCACCGTGCCGAAGACGCCGAGCGAGAGTCGGCCGATGGCGCCGGCCACGCACCGGCAGTACACCCGCAGCTCGTCCCACGTCTCGTAGCTCTCGCCGCGCACGTCCATCAGCACGCCGTCGATCAGCTCGTCGAGCCCGCCGAGCGGGATCGGGAAGCGGCGCGCGGCGTCGGTGAGGGCGACGGCCACCGGGTCGGTGTCGTCCTGCTCCACCGCGCCGTCCTCGATACGGAGAAGCAGTTCGCGGGTGCTCTCCAGCCGGTCTG
>NZ_JAGMUE010000430.1:0-716 GCF_019049165.1 Streptomyces sp. AC627_RSS907 | reverse complement strand
CGTGCGGCCGGTCGTAGAACTTGCGCCCCGAGAAGACCTGCTGCTCTTCCTCGCCGCGGAACATGAAGTACGTGCGGAACTGCTCCCACGGAGCGGCGAGGTCACCCTCGTCGTCCACCACGTACTTCAGCTCCATCTGCTCAAGGAGCTGCTTGACCAGGTCCTGGTCGGGGAGGACCGGGCCGCTCGGCCCAGCCTCCTGAGGTTCGGGCTGGCCCCCGAAATTCGGAATCGAGGTCGGGTCGATGCTCACCGTGTTTTTCCCTTCGTACGGATTCCGCCATCCTCCCTCATCACCGCCCGGTCACCGCAACCCCGCACGCGCCACCGGCCCGGCTCGTCCCGGCCGCCGCGGGCCGGGCGATTCCGCTCAACCCGCGGCACACCCGGCGCCGGGCCGCCCGGACGGCCCGGCTCAGCCGGCTCAGCCGTCCGCGGCCGACCCGGCCGGCTCCGGCGCGGCGGCCTGCGCGCCGGAGCTGGCCGAGACCGTCAGGCCGTCGGCGCCCAGCTCGTGGTCGACGCGCACGGTGTCGCCGTCACGCACCTGGCCGGCGAGGATGGCCCGGGCGAGCTGGTCGCCGATCGCCGTCTGCACCAGCCGCCGCAGCGGCCTGGCCCCGTACGACAGGTCGGGGCCGCCGCCCGCCTCCGGCGCGTCGATCGTCGGCTCGTGGCCGAGCCTGGCCAGCCACTCCAGGGCCGCGTCCGAGCCG
>NZ_JAGMUE010000429.1:0-562 GCF_019049165.1 Streptomyces sp. AC627_RSS907 | reverse complement strand
GGTGTGGACGATGCAGTTGACGTCCTCACGGGCCCGGTAGATCCAGGAGTGGAAGCGGTTGGCGGGGTTGGGCATGCCCTCGCCCTCAAGGACCTGGAGGTCCTCGTCCACCAGGAGGAGGTTGTCCTGGGTGATCTCGTCGAAGCCGAGGCCCAGACGCTGGGTGTAGTACGTGCCGGGTTGCGGGCCGCGCGCGCTGATCTGGCCGGCCAGTCCCGAATCGTGTCCGCCGTCGTAGGCGATGCGGCAGGTCAGGGCGATCTTCTGGCGGGTGGTCAGCTTCGAGTCTCCGAAGTGGCCGTTCATCTGCTGCTCGGCGCGGTCCACGAGCACGGCCTTCGAGTCCTGCAGCGTGTTTGCCATGGTCTGCTCCAGTTCCGAGGCGCCGGCGATGCCGACGCGCCCCGTCGTCCGGCGTTGCGCCTGCTGTGCGCAGCACCTCTGCGAGGAAACTATGTTCACCATAGGACACCTTGTGTCCTGTCGCAAGGGTTCGGTGCCACGACGTTCCGACGGTGCGAGACCACCCGCGGGGCGGGCCGCGCGGCGCGCAGTCGCTGCC
>NZ_JAGMUE010000428.1:0-586 GCF_019049165.1 Streptomyces sp. AC627_RSS907 | reverse complement strand
TCGTGACCCTGCATCCCCCGGCCGCCCTCGCCGAGCTGACCCTCGCCGCGGCGCTGGAGACTGCCTACCACGAACACCGGACCTCCTACGCGATCGTCACCGCGTTCGGGTCGCTGACTTACCAGGACCTCGCCGAGAGAGCCCACGCGGTCGCCGCCGGTTTACGTGCCGCGGGTGACGCCCCGGCCGGGGCGACCCCGATCGTGGCCGTGGTCCTCGAACGCTCGCCCGCGTTCGTCGCCACCGTGCTGGGCGTGGCCGCCGCCGGGGCCGCGTACCTACCGCTCGACCCCGACGCACCGGACTCCTTCCTGCGGCAGGTGTTCGCCGAAGCCCGGCCGACGCTGGTCGTCACCACCGCCGACCGGGCCGGCCGGCTGCGGGAGCGGACCGACGCGCCCGTGTGGGCGTACGAGGACCTGATCGCCCAGGAGCACGCGGCTCCCGTCGCGGATGCGGCGGTGGACCCCGCCGGGCCGGCGTACGTCATCTACACCTCCGGCTCGACCGGCACGCCGAAGGGAGTGCTGGTTCCCCACACGGCACTGCTGAACTCCACGGCGGCGCGCGTCGACGTGTTCGGCGC
>NZ_JAGMUE010000427.1:0-591 GCF_019049165.1 Streptomyces sp. AC627_RSS907 | reverse complement strand
CCGCACGGTGACCCGTACCGACACCGGCGCGGTCAGCGTGGGTGGGCTCGATGTGGGGGCGCTGGCCGAGGAGTTCGGCACGCCGGCGTACGTCCTGGACGAGAGCGACTTCCGGGCCCGCTGCCGGGCCTGGCACCAGGCGTTCGGGGGCGAGGCCGACGTGTTCTACGCGGGCAAGGCGTTCCTCTCCCGGGCCGTCGTGCGGTGGCTGCACGAGGAGGGGCTCAACCTCGACGTGTGCTCCGCCGGCGAGCTGGCCACGGCGCTGGCCGCGGGGATGCCCGCCGAGCGCATCGCGCTGCACGGCAACAACAAGTCCACCGAGGAGATCCGGCGGGCCGTCGAGGCGGGTGTCGGGCGGATCGTGCTGGACTCGTTCCAGGAGATCGTGCGCGTCGCGCACATCGCCGAGCGGCTCGGCAAGCGCCAGCGCGTGCAGATCCGGGTCACCGTCGGCGTCGAGGCGCACACCCACGAGTTCATCGCGACCGCGCACGAGGACCAGAAGTTCGGCATCGCGCTCGCCGGCGGCCAGGCGGCCGAGGCGGTGCGTCGGGCGCTCAAGCTGGACGGCCTCGAACTGATCGGCAT
>NZ_JAGMUE010000426.1:0-572 GCF_019049165.1 Streptomyces sp. AC627_RSS907 | reverse complement strand
GTGCGGATGGGGTTCGAGGATGTCGCCGTGGCGATCATGGCGCCGCGGTCCGGCAAGACCACCTCCCTCGCGATCCCCTCCGTCTTGAACGCCCCCGGCCCGGTGCTGCTCACCAGCAACAAGGCCGCCGGTGACGCCTTCACCGCCACCTTCGAAGCGCGGGCGGACGTGGGCCGGGTGTGGAGCATGGACCCCCAGCAGATCGCTCATGCCGACCGCGCGATGTGGTGGAACCCGCTGGCCAGCGCGAAGACCTTGGATGGCGCGAGCCGGTTGGCCGGCCACTTCCTCGCCGCCAGCGTCGACGCTTCCCAGCAAGGTGACTTCTGGTCCAAGGCTGGCTCCAACATCCTCAGCCAGCTCTTCCTGGCCGCCGCCCTGGACGAGCGCCCCATCACCGACGTCATGCAGTGGCTAGCCTTCCCGGCCGACCGTACTCCGCTCGACATTCTGCGTGATCACGACTTCGCCGCCGTGGCCGCTCAGCTCAAGGGCACCGTCGAGGGACCACCCGAAACACGCGATGGCATCTTCGAAACCGCCCGCCAGTACGCCGCCGCCCTCCTCAACGC
>NZ_JAGMUE010000425.1:0-713 GCF_019049165.1 Streptomyces sp. AC627_RSS907 | reverse complement strand
CTCCATTCCCGACGCGGGGTTGCTGATCTCCGCCTTCGCCATCGGCATGGTGGTCGGCGCGCCGCTGCTCGCCCTCACCACGCTGCGCTGGCCGCGCCGCACCGCGCTCGTCGCGCTCCAGGCCGTCTTCATCGCCGCGCACGTGGTGGGCGCGCTCGCGCCCGGTTACGGGGTGCTGTTCGCGACCCGCGTCATCAGCGCGCTCGTCTACGCCGGCTGCTGGGGCGTGGCCCTGGCCGCGGCGGTCAGCCTCGCGCCGGCGGGCGCCACCGGCCGGGCCGTCGCCACGGTGGCCGGCGGCCTCACGCTCGCGACCATCGTGGGCGTCCCGGCCGGCACGCTGCTCGGCCAGTACGCGGGGTGGCGGGCCGCGTTCTGGGCGGTGGCCGTCGCGACGCTGGTCAGCCTGGTCTGCACGGTGTTCGCCGTCCCCGCCGGGCGCGGCACGCACGTCCCCGCCGGCTCCGCCCGCGCCGAGCTGCGCGGCATGGCCAGGTCGCACCTGTGGCTCTCGTACGCGATCACGGCGTTCACCTTCGGCGCGGTCATCGTCACCTTCAGCTATCTGGCGTCGCTGCTGACGGAGGTGAGCGGGCTCGCCGAAGGCTGGGTGCCGGCCGTGCTGGCGCTGTTCGGGGTCGGCGGGTTGCTGGGCATCGCGGTCGGCGGCCGACTGGCCGAGGCGTACCCGCTGCGCACGCTCGGGTGGGGGC
>NZ_JAGMUE010000424.1:0-551 GCF_019049165.1 Streptomyces sp. AC627_RSS907 | reverse complement strand
TACGCCCACCTGTCGCAGCTCTCCGTCTCGGCCGGCCAGTCGGTCACCGGCGGTCAGCAGATCGGCCTGTCCGGCAGCACCGGCAACAGCAG
Source organism: Streptomyces sp. AC627_RSS907 (assembly GCF_019049165.1). Classification (NCBI taxonomy): domain Bacteria; kingdom Bacillati; phylum Actinomycetota; class Actinomycetes; order Kitasatosporales; family Streptomycetaceae; genus Streptomyces; species Streptomyces sp. AC627_RSS907. Next base: position 459 of record NZ_JAGMUE010000424.1, on the reverse strand, counting down.
CGGCCCGCACCTGCACTTCGAGGTGCGCACCGGTGCCGGCTACGGCTCGGACGTCGACCCGGTCAGCTACCTGCGCGGCAAGGGCGTCAGCCTCTGACCAGCGGCTCGACCGTTGAGCGGGCGCCCCTGACCGATCGCTGATCGAGGGCTCCCCGTACCACCGCACCACCCGATGTGCCCCCGCGCCGACCCGGCGCGGGGGCACATCGGCGTTCCGCGAGGGCAGATTCGCCTTCCGTGGGGGCATTCGGTGGCCGGCCACCCGGGTGCTACGGGGCGGGTGCTGGGTAGAGTTCCCGCTCATGGGGTTGTGGAACGGGGAGGAACCCGCGAAACAGGGTGGCACCGAGTCCGAGCGCACCGCCGACGGTCCCGTGCGGAGCGTCGGCGGCCCGGCGCGCGGCGTCGGCGAGCGCGAGACACTGCCAGCCCGCGACGCCTCGGCGGCCGAGGCCGACC
>NZ_JAGMUE010000423.1:0-567 GCF_019049165.1 Streptomyces sp. AC627_RSS907 | reverse complement strand
GTACGGCTCGTCGGGCAGCACCACCAAGTCGGCGCCGCTGGCCCGCAACTCCTCCAGCGGTACGCGGGGGTAGCGCTCGGCGTGGTCTGCGTACAACTGGTGGACGCCGAGGCGCGTCAGGAGGTCGCCGGCGAAGGTGTCGCGGCCGAGCACCATCCAGGGCCGGCGCCACACCGGCACCACGGCGCTGCGCCGCTGGCCGGTGGCGTCCGCGGCCACCTGGTGCCAGGCGCGCTCGGCCGCGTCGAGCCAGTCGGGCCTGGCGAGCCCGCAGCCGTCCACGAGCACCCGGTGCAGTTCACTGAACGCCTGCTCAAGACCGCGTACCTCGGTGACCCAGACGTCGAGGCCGGCGGCGCGCAGGGCGGCCAGGTCGGGTTCGCGGTTCTCCTCCTCGTTGGCGATGACCAGGTCGGGGGCGAGGGCCGCGATGCGCGCGGTGTCCGGGTTCTTGGTGCCGCCGACGCGCTCCACCGCGAGGTCGGCCGGGTGGCTGCACCAGTCGGTGGCGCCGACCAGCAGCCCGGGGGCGGTGACGGCCACCGCCTCGGTGAGCGAGGGCACGAG
>NZ_JAGMUE010000046.1:0-18499 GCF_019049165.1 Streptomyces sp. AC627_RSS907 | reverse complement strand
CCCTGGCTGAGATCATCGAACGCCTGCTGCCCGCACGCCGTCATCGGACCTGCCCCAGAGTGATCAAACGCAAGATGTCGAACTGGCCACTCAAACGGGCCGAGCACCGCAACCGGACACCACCCGCACCGGACACCACGACCATCACCCGACAAGACACAAACTAAATCACCGGCATTGGGCCTAGGCGGTCGGGCGTCCCATCGCCCGGTACGTCCACCCGGCCTTGCGCCACACCTCCGGGTCCAGGGCGTTGCGTCCGTCGAGGACGACCTTGGCCGCCACGGCCTCGCCCAGCACCTGGGGGTCCAGCTCGCGGAACTCCCGCCACTCCGTCAGGTGCAGCACGACATCGGCACCCCGCACCGCCTCCAGCGCGGAGTCGGCGTAGCCGAGCGTCGGGAACAGCCGGCGGGCGTTGTCCATGCCCTTGGGGTCGTACACGGTCACCTGGGCGCCCTGGAGGTGGACCTGCCCGGCGACGTTCAGCGCGGGGGAGTCCCGCACGTCGTCCGAGTCGGGCTTGAAGGTGGCGCCGAGCACCGCGACCCGCTTGCCCAGGAAGGGGCCGCCGCCCAGCGCCTGCCGGGTCAGCTCCACCATCCGGCCGCGCTGGCGCATGTTGATCGAGTCGATCTCGCGCAGGAACGTCAGGGCCTGGTCGGCGCCCAGCTCACCGGCGCGCGCCATGAACGCCCGGATGTCCTTCGGCAGACAGCCGCCGCCGAACCCGATCCCGGCCCGCAGGAACTTCTTCCCGATCCGGTCGTCGTACCCGATCGCCTCCGCCAGCCCGGCCACGTCGCCGTCCGCGGCCTCGCAGACCTCCGCCATCGCGTTGATGAAGGAGATCTTGGTGGCGAGGAAGGAGTTCGCGGCGGTCTTCACCAGCTCGGCCGTCGGGAAATCGGTGACGACGAACGGCGAGCCCTCCTCCACCGGCGTCGCGTACACCTCGCGCAGCAGCTTCTCCGCCCGCTCGCTGCGCACGCCGACCACGATCCGGTCGGGGTGCAGCGTGTCCCGCACGGCATAGCCCTCGCGCAGGAACTCCGGGTTCCAGGCCAGCTCGGCGTCGCCGCCGGCCGGCGCGTGCTCGGCGAGGTAGGCGGCCAGCCGGTCGGCGGAGCCCACGGGCACCGTCGACTTGCCCACGACCAGCGCGGGGCCGCGCAGATGCGGTGCCAGCGAGGCCAGCGCGGAGTCGACGTAGGTCATGTCGCAGGCGTACTCGCCGTGCTTCTGCGGCGTGTTCACGCACAGGAAGTGCACGTCGCCGAAGGCCGCGACCTCCGCGAAGTCCGTGGTGAAGCGCAGCCGCCCGCTGGAGCCCTCGATCCCGGCGACGTGCCGGCGCAGCAGGTCCTCCAGCCCGGGCTCGTACATGGGGACCTCGCCCCGCTGGAGCATCTCGATCTTCTCGGGCACGATGTCCAGGCCCATCACCTCGAAACCGAGCTCGGCCATGGCCGCCGCATGGGTCGCGCCGAGGTAGCCGGTGCCGATCACGGTGATCTTGAGGGCCATGGGGTGCTCCAGGGATGTGCGGCCGGGGTGCGCGCCCGAGCATATCGGGGGCCGGGCGAGGCCCCCGGGCGGCTGTCGTCAAGCTCACCTATCCACGAACGCGGACGGGCTCTAAAATTTGGGTTACTTAACGGTAGTTAGCGTGCCCCGCATCACAGTGCTTTGGAGTGTGAGAGACCTTGGCCGGATCGGCTGACTTCGACCTTTACCGCCCGTCCGAGGAGCACGACATGCTCCGCGACGCCGTCCGCGCGCTGGCCGAGGCGAAGATCGCGCCGCACGCCGCCGCGGTGGACGAGGAGGCACGCTTCCCGCAGGAGGCCCTCGACGCCCTGACCGCGAACGACCTGCACGCGGTGCACGTCCCCGAGGAGTACGGCGGCGCGGGCGCCGACGCGCTCGCCACGGTGATCGTCATCGAGGAGGTGGCCCGCGCCTGCGCCAGCTCCTCCCTCATCCCGGCCGTGAACAAGCTCGGCTCGCTCCCGGTGATCCTCTCCGGCTCCGAGGAGCTGAAGAAGAAGTACATGACCCCGCTCGCCAAGGGCGACGGCATGTTCTCCTACTGCCTCTCCGAGCCCGACGCGGGCTCCGACGCGGCCGGCATGAAGACCAGGGCGGTCCGCGACGGTGACCACTGGATCCTCAACGGCGTCAAGCGCTGGATCACCAACGCCGGCGTCTCGGAGTACTACACGGTGATGGCGGTCACCGACCCCACCAAGCGTTCCAAGGGCATCTCCGCCTTCGTCGTCGAGAAGTCCGACGCGGGCGTCTCCTTCGGGGCCCCGGAGAAGAAGCTCGGCATCAAGGGCTCCCCGACCCGCGAGGTCTACCTCGACAACGTCCGCATCCCCGCCGACCGCATGATCGGCGAGGAGGGCACCGGCTTCGCCACCGCGATGAAGACGCTGGACCACACCCGCATCACCATCGCCGCCCAGGCCCTCGGCATCGCCCAGGGCGCCCTCGACTACGCCAAGGGCTACGTCAAGGAGCGCAAGCAGTTCGGCAAGCCGATCGCCGACTTCCAGGGCATCCAGTTCATGCTCGCCGACATGGCCATGAAGATCGAGGCCGCCCGCCAGCTCACCTACGCGGCCGCCGCCAAGTCCGAGCGGGGTGACAGCGACCTCACCTTCCAGGGCGCCGCCGCCAAGTGCTTCGCCTCGGACGTGGCGATGGAGGTCACCACGGACGCCGTCCAGCTCCTCGGCGGCTACGGCTACACCCGTGACTACCCGGTGGAGCGCATGATGCGCGACGCGAAGATCACGCAGATCTATGAGGGCACGAACCAGGTCCAGCGCATCGTGATGGCAAGGAACCTCCCCTAGCAGGGTTTTCGCAGGTCAGGCGCTGTTTTCGACGGCCCGGCGAGTCGGTCACGGCTCCCTGCCCGCTGCGGTCCGATCAGGCCCGTTCCTGGGCGTCGTACTGGGGAAGCCCTGGGCGGGCCCCCGGCGAGAAGCGGCCTCTGACCTGCGTAAACAGCACAGCCCCCGGCGCGTGGCCGGGGGCTGTTGCCGTAGGCGGATCGGGCGACCTCCGACGCCTCCGTGGGATCGTCGGCGCCGGGCGTCGACACAGTGCCGGAGTGAGTGAGCCTTGCAGTACTCCACCTGTCCCTTGCTCAGAGCCTCCGTACACCGTGGTTCTTGATGTGCCGCCGAAGCGCTCGGCCCTGAAGTCGACCTGATCGCGGGACACCGCCATGGCCTCAGCAGCCGCAGGCCGCACCCGGCCATAGGCCACAGCATTGCGCGAAGACGGGAATTACCACAACCGTCACGCAGACTCGGCAAGGCACCTCGGAAATGAAAGTCTGCCGCTCTCCGGCGAGGTCAGCAGGCGCCTCTCTTCGCTACGATGCGCTCCACCAACTTCGGGACCCATTCCACGTACTCGACCTCTGCGCCACCGTGATGGCGCGCGTACAGGAACCGACCGGTGGCGCTGGCGCTTTCCGGTGTGGTGATCTCGGCGCCGGCGGTCGCGAGCGTCCTGATCAGGGTGTCGAGGTCGTCGACGATCACGGTGGCGCTGGCGTGGGAATAGCGGGCACGCTCCGCCGGCGGCCCTGCGATGACGAGGAAGTCACCGATCGCTGCGAGTTCGACGGAGCCGAAGGTGAAGCGGAGATCGGGCTCTGCGCCGGTCAGTTCACGCAGTAGTGCCAGCGACTCGTCCAACTCGTCGGTCCACAAGCGTGCGTACGTCTTGAGAATGGTCATGGCGTGTCCTCACGGTAACTTGTGAATACCTGGGAACCGTAGGAGAGTGACGAGGCCAGAGGGAAGAGCGCACTTTTGCGAGAGAAGGGCACCTGGTGGTTACCGAAGAGGTCAGGCCCGTGTCCGAGGACGCCGATGCGGCACGCGCCCACTCCCTCGCGCGTGAGATCTTCTCCGGCATCGCGAACAAGTGGACGCTGCTGGTGGTCAGCACCCTCGGCGAGCGCACCCTGCGCTTCACGCAACTTCGCGGTGAGGTGGAGGGCATCAGCCACAAGATGCTCACGCAGACGCTGCGCGGCCTCGAACGCGATGGTCTCGTCGAGCGCACCGTCTACCCGTCCGTGCCGCCGCGCGTGGAATACGCGCTCACGGACGCAGGTCAGGAGCTGCGGCACACCGTCTACGGCATGTGCGCATGGACTCGCCGGCACCTGGAACACATCGAGGAATCCCGCGAACGATACGGCCGGGCGCCACAGACCGCGGCCACGCCCGTCAAGGGCCGACCGGCGTCAGCCGGTCGCTGATGGCGCGAACCGCGCTCTCGTGACCGCCTCGACCATCCGCGCCGACTGGCGAGGGGGCGCGGATGCCGCCGAGGCAGGGCGTCGGCATCAACTCGCGACAGGCGCCCCGGCGGCCGGCCCCGCCGGTCAGTCCTCGTACCCCTCCGCCACCCGGCGCTCCCGCAGCTCCATGATCGCGCGGCGGCGGGCCAGGCGGTGGGTGCGGCGGATCTGGGCCTCCTGGTAGCGGCGCTTGTCCTTCTCGGTCTCGGGGAGCACCGGCGGGACCGTGCGGGGCTTGCCGTCGGCGTCCACCGCGGCGAAGACCAGGTAGGCGGAGCCGACCTGGGTGGCGGGCGCGGACTCGTTCCAGCGTTCGGCCAGGACCCGGACGCCGACCTCCATGGAGGTGCGGCCGGTCCAGTTGACCTGGGCCTTCACATGGACCAGGTCGCCGACGCGGACCGGTTCGAGGAACGCCATCTCGTCCATGGACGCCGTGACGGCGGGGCCGCCGGAGTGCCGTCCGGCCACCGCGCCCGCCGCGTCGTCGACCAGTTTCATGATCACGCCCCCGTGCACCGTGCCCAGGAGGTTGGTGTCACTGTGGGTCATGATGTGGCTGAGGGTGGTGCGGGAGGCCGAGGTCGGCTTGCCCGGGATCTCCGGGGCCGACGGCTGCGCGGCCGAGGCCTGTTCTGCCTGGTCTGTCATGGCCTCCACCTTATGCCGGGGCGACGACCGGGCGCTTTTTGTGTCAGCTTGGCAACAGCGCCGACCCTATTTCCCGACGACCCTTGTACGGCCCGCAGTGGGGACCGGCACACTGGTGCGCATGAATGATTGGCCCGAGGGATGGTCCGGTGACAACCGCACCGGCCGGTACGGACGCGGCAGCGCGAGCGCACAGCCCGAGAGCGCGCGCGTGATGCGGCAGGTCCGCCGCGGCGCGGCGCCGCCGCCCGGTACGGGCCCGTCGGCGCCGCCGTACGGCGGGGTGCCGCAGCAGCCGTCGTACGTCGACGGCCAGGGCTACGGCGGCCAGGACGGGGACGGGTACGACAGCGGCTACAACACCGGCCAGGTCTACGGCAGCCCCGCCGGTCACGGACCCGCCTCCGGCGGTCCCCGCCCGGCCCGGCCCGCGCCGGACTGGCGCCGCCGCATCAAGTGGACGGCGATCACGGTGGCCGGCGTGCTGGTCGTGACCACCGTCGGCACCTACTTCTGGGCCGACTCCAAGCTCAACCGCGAGGTGGACCTGTCCAAGGTCATCGAGCGCCCGGAGGCCGGCGAGGGCACGAACTACCTGATCGTCGGCTCCGACAGCCGCGAGGGCATGACCGACGAGCAGAAGAAGGACCTGCACACCGGGTCCGCCGAGGGCAAGCGCACCGACTCGATGATGATCCTGCACACCGGGGACAACGGGTCGACGCTGATCTCCCTGCCCCGCGACTCGGACGTGGAGATCCCGTCCTTCGTCGGCTCCGACTCCGGCAAGAAGTACGAGGGCACCGGCCGGCACGTGAAGCTGAACGCCGCCTACGCGGAGGACGGCCCCGAGCTGCTGGTGCGCACCATCGAGTACAACACCGGGCTGCGCCTCGACCACTACGTGGAGATCGGCTTCGCCGGCTTCGCGAACATCGTGGACTCGGTCGGCGGCGTCGAGATCGACATCCCGCAGGACATCAAGGACACCAAGTCCGGCGCCGACCTCAAGAAGGGCAAGCAGACCCTGAACGGCGAGGAGGCCCTGGCCTTCGTCCGTACCCGGTACGCGCTGCCCGGCTCCGACCTGGACCGGACGAAGAACCAGCAGAAGTTCCTGTCGGCGCTGGCGAGCCAGGTGGCCACCCCGTCGACGGTCCTCAACCCGTTCAAGCTGTACCCGACGATGGGCGCCGGCCTGGACTCCCTGATCGTCGACAAGGAGATGGGCCTGTTCGACCTGGCCGACATGTTCTGGGCGATGAAGAGCGTCAGCGGCGGCGACGGCACGTCGATGAACATGCCGGTCTCGGGCAACGTCGGCAGCAACCTGAAGTGGGACACGGAGAAGGTCAAGACGCTGGTCGACCAGCTGAAGAAGGACGAGAAGGTCACCGTCTCCGGCAACTGACGGTGCCCGGCGGGGACTGGCGGGTCCTGGCGGCGGCCGACGGCACCGGACGCGCCGGCGGGTCACCCGGTGCCGGCTGTGTCCCCGTCCCCGCACACCACCTCGTCGCCCCGCACCACCGTGCCCGACTCCTGCGGCGGGTTCGCCGGCTTCACCTTCACGACCTCCTTGAAGTCGGCGCCCGCGATCACCTTCAGCGTCGGGCCCTGACCCGCGACCGGCCGCAGCTCACTGCCGGGCAGCGCGGCGGCCAGCGACTTCGCCGAACGGTCCCAGCGCGGGTCGAAGGCGACGACGGTCCGCCCGACCGCGCGGTCGGCGGCGTTCCTCGGCGCCCGGGTGGTGCGGAACCCGGTCGCCGCAAGGCCGTCGTCCACCCGCTTGCCGAGTCCGGCGGTGCGCGTGCCGTTCTCGACCTGGACGCGGATCTGCGCCGGGTCCACCGGGACCCGTACCGGGGCCGGGCCCGCGGGCCGCGGTTCGCGCGCGGCGAGCGGCTCGTCCTCGCGCAGGGCCTCGAAGATCCGCTCGGACTTCGCGGCGTCCCACTTCAGGGTCGAGCCGACCCCCTTCACCGCGTAGCCCATCTGCCCGATCGGCACGGTGGTGAACTCGGAGGAGGACGGTGAGAAGTTCCGCATCGCCCGCCCGAGGGCCAGCAGCTCGTCGGTGCCGAACCCCTTGTCGGCCCGTACCGAGCCGAGTACCGCGCGGGTGACGTCGCGGAACTTGAGCGGGTTCAGCAGCAGTCCCGAGGAGGTCGCCCGGTCGATCAGGGCGGCCAGGAAGCGCTGCTGGCGCTGCATCCGGCTCAGGTCGGAGGCCCCGTCCAGGTGGCGGGCGCGGACGTACTGCAGCGCCTGCCCGCCCATCAGCCGGTGGGTGCCGGGGGGCAGGTCGAGCCCCGTGTAGCTGTCCTTGAGGTGCTGGGCGGTGCAGACCCGCACCCCGCCGAGGACGTCCACCGTCTTCATGAAGCTGGTGAAGTCGACCTCCAGGTAGTGGTCGATCTTCACGCGGGTCATGTTCTCGACGGTGCGGATGGTCAGCTGCGGGCCGCCCTCGGCGTAGGCCGCGTTCAGTTTGAGGGGGTGCCCTTCGTGGTGTTCGCCGGTCGTGGCGTCGGTGTGGCCCGGCGTCTCGGCGTACGAGTCGCGCGGCAGGCTGACGACGCTCGCGCGCTCCCGGTCCTCCGAGATGTGCACGATCATGATGGTGTCGGTGCAGTGGCAGGGGGCGCCGCCGAGACGGTACCTGCGCCGCTCCTCCTCGCTGATCCGGTCACGGCCGTCGGTGCCGACCAGCAGGACGTTCATGCCGTCCCCGGCCCGCGGCCGGTTCTTCATGTCCCGGAAGGCGTCGACCCGCGCGATGTCCGCGTCCAGGCCGGAGAGCACCGCGTGACCGATCCCGGCGGAGGCCAGCACCACCACCGACAGCGCGGTCACCGCCCGCATGGCCCGGCGGGGCCTCTTCCTCCGCGCGGGGGGCCCGGGCGGGCGGGGAGCGGGCCGCGGGCCGCCGCGCTGGGGCGGCGGCCCGCCCCGGAGGGTGGAGGCCGGAACCCGGGGGGAGCGGGGCGGCGTGGGCAAGGTGAGACCTCCGCGAGAACAGGCCCGGCCGGGAGGCCGGACGTGGGATCCGTGAGCACCGTAGGTCCATACGATCTGCTGCCCGGGGAGGGGACCCCCGCGGCGCGCACCCGTGTCCCCCGTTCGCGGTAACGTGAGCACCGATGAACGCCAAGTCCGACGTGCGGCTGCCCGCCGTTTCCGTGATCATGCCCGTCCTCAACGAGGAGCGGCACCTGCGCGGCGCCGTCCGCGCCATCCTCGCCCAGGAGTACGCCGGCGAGATGGAGGTCGTGATCGCCCTCGGTCCGTCCACGGACCGCACGGACGAGATCGCCGCCGAACTCGTCGCCGAGGATCCGCGCGTGCACACCGTGCCGAACCCCACGGGCCGTACGCCCGCCGCGCTGAACGCCGCGATCAAGGCCTCCCGCCATCCGGTCGTCGTGCGCGTCGACGGCCACGGCATGCTGTCGCCGAACTACATCGCCACCGCCGTACGGCTCCTGGAGGAGACCGGCGCGCAGAACGTCGGCGGCATCATGCACGCCGAGGGCGAGAACGCCTGGGAGGACGCCGTCGCCGCCGCGATGACGTCGAAGATCGGCGTGGGCAACGCAGCCTTCCACACGGGCGGCCAGGCGGGCCCCGCCGAGACGGTGTACCTGGGCGTGTTCCGGCGCGAGGCGCTGGAGCGGCAGGGCGGTTACAACGAGGAGTTCATCCGCGCCCAGGACTGGGAGCTGAACTTCCGCATCCGCGAGGCCGGCGGCCTGATCTGGTTCTCGCCGGAGCTGAAGGTGTCCTACCGCCCCCGGCCGAGCGTGCGGGCGCTGGCCAAGCAGTACAAGGACTACGGCCGTTGGCGGCACGTCGTCGCCCGCTACCACTCCGGCTCCATCAACCTGCGCTACCTCGCCCCGCCGACCGCCGTGTGCGCGATGGCCGCCGGCGTCGTGGTGGGCGCGGCGCTGACCCCGTGGGGCTTCGTCGTACCCGGCGGCTACCTCGCGGCGATCGTCGCCGGGTCGCTCCCGGCGGGCAAGGGCCTCGGGCTGAAGGCGCGGGCGCAGATCCCGGTGGCGCTGGCGACCATGCACATGTCCTGGGGCTGGGGCTTCCTGACCAGCCCGCGGTCGCTGGCGAAGCGGGTCATCGCGTCGCGGCGCCCGGCGGTCCAGCCGGACGCCGACGCCGACGCCGCGGGCGCCCGGTGACGCCGCTCAGGACCAGGTGAACGCCGGGTTCACGTGCATGCAGGCGCTCTCGTCCGCGCCGTTGAGCGCCTCGGCGGACTCCGGGGTCCTGTCGTCGGCCGCGGGGGCCCGGTACGCCGTACCCTCGCGCCAGTCGGCGCCCACGACGAGCGTGACGCCCGAGACGTCGGTCGACCGCTGCACCGAACTCGCCGGAATCCTCAGGGACTTGGCTATGCGCCGTGCGTCGCCCTCCAGGTCGGCGCTCGGGTAGCGGACGACCGTGCGCTCCTCGCTCGGCAGCACCGAGGGGTCGGCGACGGCCCTGGTGAAGCCCTGCTCCACCAGCAGTCCCGCGACCGTGTTCGCCCGGCCGCGGGCCACGGGGAGACGGTCGGTGCGGGTGCCGTTGCGCACCTGGACCGCGATCTCGCCGTCGGGGGCGGCCGGGTCGTCCGGGAGCGGGGCCTCCTCGCCGGCCGGCTTCTTCCTCGCGTCCTTGCCGTCCAGCGCGATGTCCTCGCGCACCAGCCGGAAGAGCCGCTCGGCGTCCTCGGTCGGCTCCACGCGCGCGCCCACGTAGCGGTTGGGCATCGTGGTCATGGTGATGCGCTCCGGCTTCACCTCGCGCAGCTCGGTGCTGAGGTCGTACAGCTTCTTGACGGTGTCCAGGCCCGGGTCGACCGTGAGCGCCCCGGTGGCCTCCTCGGCGAGCCTGCGCAGCTTGTTCGGGTTGCTCAGGGTCGCGTTCTCGCGCAGCACCCGGACCAACGAGTTCAGGTACATGTGCTGGGCCTTCGCCCGCGCCAGGTCACTGCCGTCCTCGAAGCCGTAGCGGGTGCGCAGCCACTGCAGGGCCTGTTCGCCCTTGACCGGGTGCGTGCCCTTCTCCAGCTTCAGACCGGAGCCGTGGCCCTGGCCGTCGCGTGAGTGGATGTTGGCGTCCACGCAGACCGGGACGCCGCCCACGGCGTCCGCCATCGACACGACGCCCGCGAAGTCGACCATCACGAAGTGGTCGATGTGGATGCCGGTCAGCTCCTGCCAGGTGGCCACCGTGCAACCGGGGCCGCCGTGTCCGAGGCTCTGGTTGGTCATGACCCGGCCCTCGCTCGCCGGGTAGACCTTGCCGTCGTCCGGGTCGGTGCACTTGGGGATCTTCACGAGGGTGTCGCGCGGCATGCTGACGACCGACATGTTGCTGCGGTCGGCGGACAGGTGGACCAGCATCTGCACGTCCGCCAGCGGGGTGGAACCGAACGTCTCGCGGGCACCGCCGAGTTGCTGGTTCTCCTCGCTGTCGCGCGCGTCCGAGCCGATGACGAGGATGTTCAGCGGGGTCTGCCCGGCCGCGTTCGGCGTCGGCGCGGCGACCTTGCTGTCGCCCAGGTTCAGGACGTCCTTCTTGATGTTGTCGTTGAGGTGGCGGTAGTAGAGGTACCCGGCGCCGGCGGCGCCGACCAGGGCCACGGCGAGCGTCGCCGCGGTCCAGCGCAGCACACGCAGTCCTCTGCGGGCCCGGCGTCTGCCGGCTTCGGCACCGCTGTCGCCGTCGGCGGCGCCCTCCGTGCTCTCCGCGCCCCCCGCGCGGTCCGTACGTCCCTTGCTCCCCGTGCTTCCCGTGTCGTCCACGGTCGCCTCGTCGCGCTCGGGGGCGTCCGTCGCGCCCTGCCGCGTGTCCTGCCCCTGCACGCTGTTCCGCGTCACTTCCGCGTCCCTCCCCACCCCGCGCCACCGCGCGGGTCGTCGCCGTCCTGTGAGACGTACGACACGCCCGTCAGGTCAACTGGCGCACAGCCGTTCGTCGGCCGTGGACTTCTCCAGGTCCGGTGTCTTCACGGACGTGGCGTTGAGCTTGACCCCGGCGCCCTTGAAGTCCTTGCCGAGGGTGAGGGTCATGGTGGGCAGGCCCTGGGCGTTGGTGACGCTCTCGCCGGGTTTCATGGCGGCGCCGGACAGGCCGAGGATCTCGGCGAGGGCGCGGGCCTGGTCGGCCTGGTCGGGGGCGTACTCGAGGGTGGTCTTCGCGGCCTCCGCGTCGGCGTTGCCGCCGTTCTCCGACTTGGTGACGCCGGCCTGGGTCTGGAGGTACTGGAGCTCCGTCTGGGCGCTGCCGGCCGGGGCGCCGCCGTTGAGGACGCGGACGCGGACCTCGGAGGGGGCGGACTTCGCGCCCTTCAGGCGGGCCGCGACGGCGGCGGCCTCCCGCTTCTGCTGCTGCTTGACCTCGGTGAAGGATATGTCGTTGCGGATCATGTCGAAGACCTGGGGAGCCTTCGCCTCGTTCACGACCACCGTCGCCTTGACCTTCTCGGCGGGGTTGTCCACCACGGGCACCGTCGCGAACGTGATGTTCTTCGGCGGCACCTTCTTCAGTTCCAGGGCGATGTCCTTGAGCGTGCCCACCTTGCCGATGGCGCTGTCCACGGTCAGTGCCTTGGTGGCGGCCTCGGCCAGCTTCACCAGCTTGGTGGGGCTGGTGAGGGTGTCGCTGGAGGACATCTTCCGCATCAGCGAGCCGAGGAACTGCTGCTGGACCTTGATGCGGTCCAGGTCGCCCTCGTTGCCGAAGGCGTGCCGGGTGCGGACGAAGGCCAGGGCCTGCTCGCCCTCGACCTTGGACTCGCCCGCGGGCAGCACGAGATGGGACTTCGGGTCGTCGACGGCGTGCTCCACGCAGACGTCCACGCCGCCGACGGCGGTGGTCAGCGTCTTGACCGCGTTGAAGTCGGCCATCATGAAGTGGTCGACTTGGATGCCGGTCGCCTCCTTCACCGTGCGCATGGTGCAGCCGGCGTCCCGGCCGCTCTCGCCGAGGCTCGTGTTGAAGCGGACTCCCTGCGCGCCGGGGATGACCTTCGTCGTCCCGTCCTCCTGCTTGGTCGGGCAGTCGGGGATGTCGACGATCAGGTCGCGGGGGATGCTGAGCGCGGTGGCGTTGGACCGGTCCTTGGCCACGTGCAGCAGGATCGTCGTGTCGGCGTGGCCGGCGCTGCCCTTGTCGCCGTAGCCCTCGTTGCCCGCGCCGGTGCGCTTGTCGGTGCCGAGGACGAGGATGTTGAAGGCCTCGTCCTTCTTGAAGCTGCTGGCGCCGGCGTTGCCGACGTCCGTCGTCGAGACGTTGCCCTCGAGGTGCTTCAGGTAGACGTAACCGCCGACGCCGGCCACCAGGACGACGAACGCCGTGGTGCCGCCGGTCCACAGCAGGGCCTTCTTCGCCTTCGACTTCTTCTTCGCCGGCCGGCGTCCGCGCCGCCCGGGTGCGGGCTCCTCGGGTGCCGGGCGGCGCCGCCGCTGGGCCGGGGCCTCGCCGCCGGGCGCGGCACGGCGGCGGGTCGTCCCGGCCGTGGTGCCGTCGCCGTCGCCCTCGCCGGCCGTGGAGTCCCGGGGGGCGGGCCTGCGGGGGCCCGGAACGGAGGACTGCGGTGCGGAAGGGGACAGTCGCAGTTCGTATTCACCGGTGCGCGGATTCAGTACCCACTGGTCTGCGGGATCGACGTTGTCTGCCCGCCCACGTCCTTGCGCGTCCACGGTCTCCCAGTCCTCCGTCGGGGGCCACGCGGCACCTTCCCCGGAAGGCGCACGGTAAAGGTCATCAAGTGCACGACGCCAGGGCGGACCTCGCGGCGAGGGCACCGGAGCGCTCACACTATCGGCCCAGCTCAGCGACGAACGACACTGGTGACAAAATCGACGCCCTCACAACAGGGCAATCCCTCTTATTTTCATGAACGCCTACCATTGGTAGGGCTTGTACACGTCCATGCACTTACCGCTGTCCGAGCCGTTGAGAGCGTCGCTGGTCTCCGGCAGGTCGCCGGCTTCGGGCGCCTTCTGCTTCGGATAGGACGTTCCCTCGCGCCAGTCCGCTCCCACGACGAGCGTGACTCCGGACACGTCCGTCGACTTCTGCACCGCGCTCGCCGGGATTCCCAGCGCGTCGGCGACCCGCCGGGCGTCTCCCGCCAAGTCGGCGCTCGGATAACGGACCACGGTCTTCTCCTCGGAAAGCGCCGCCGAGGTGTCCGGCGCCGCCCTGGTGAAGCCCTTCTGCGTCAGCGTCCCGGCCACCGTGCTCGCACGGCCGCTGACCGGTCCGAGCGTGGCGGAGCGGGTGGCGTTCTGTACGAGGACGCCGATCTCGGAGTCGGCGGCGGGGGCGTCCGAGGGCTTCCTGGCGGCGGCGTCCTTGCCGCCCTTCTCGCCGGCGCCCTTCGCGCCCTTGTCGCCCTTGTCGTCGAAGGGGACGTCGTCACGGAGCATCGCCCACATCTTCTCCGCGTCGGCGCCGGCCGGGAGCAGGTGGTTCTCGTCCTGGTGGTCCTGGACGGTGGGCAGCGTCGTCATGGTGATGCGGTCCGTCGGCACCGTCTTGAGCTGCATCCCGAGGTCGTACAGCTTCTTGGGCGTGCCGATCTCCTTCGAGACCGCCAGGGACTTCGTGGCCGCGTCGGCCAGATCCATCAGCCGGCCGGTGTCGGTGAAGACGTTCTGGTCCTTCAGGGTGCGGATCATCGAGTTCATGTACATGTGCTGGGCCCGTGCGCGCAGCGGGTCGCTGCCCCAGGCATGCCGGGTGCGCAGCCACTGGAGCGCCTGCTCGCCCTGCACCTTGTGCGGGCCGGCCGTCATCTTCAGGCCGGAGCCGCCGCGCTCGCCGGCACGCAGCGGGCGGTCCCACACGTTCTGGTTGACGCAGACCTCGACCCCGCCGACGGCGTCCGCCATCGACACGACGCCCGCGAAGTCGATCGTCATCCAGTGGTCGATGTAGATCCCGGTGAGGTTCTGCCAGGTGGCCAGGGTGCAGCCGGCACCACCGCGTCCCAGGGACGCGTTGATGATCGTGTTGGTCGCCGGGAACTTCTCGCCGGTCTTCGGGTCCGTGCACGCGGGGATGTCGACCCGGGTGTCGCGGGGGATGCTCACCACCGCGGCGCTCTTGCGGTCGGCGGACAGGTGGATCAGCATCTGCACGTCACCCAGCGGCGGGTTGTCGCGGTGGTCCCTGCCGCCGCCCAGTGCCACGTTCGCGTCGGAGGCACGGCTGTCGGAGCCGATCAGCAGGATGTTCAGGGGCGTCTGTCCGGCCGCGTTCGGCTCGGTCTTGTGCGCCTTGGAGTCGCCGCTGTTGCGCTCGCCCTTCTCGATGTTGTCGCTCAGGTGCTGGTAGTAGAGGTATCCGGCACCGGCCGTGCCGAGTATCAGGACCGCGAGGGTCGTCGCGGACCACCGGAGCGCGCGGTGCCCGCGTCCGGTGCGTCGCCGACCGGGCCCCTTGCCGTTCCCGCTTCGCGAGCCACCGGGCCCGCCCGTGCCCTGACCGTCCCCGTCCGCTTCGCCGCCCCGGGCGGGCCGGACGGATCCGGGCCGGGTTCCCTCCCCGTGCACACTGCTCTGCGTCATGTCCTACTCCCCACCCTCAGGCCCGCCAACGTGCCCCTGTGCGCGACGTTTTCGCACAGTTGGACGTACGGGCACCCTCGTTGGCTGTACGGCCGTCCCGACGGATTACTCCCGTCCCGGCAGCGACCGGCCGTACTGCTGGACGGCCGCACCGATGGACTGTCGTACTGTCAGACGTACGCAGGGCCCTTCAGGTCACTTCGCGCACTCGACCTTGTCGGCCGTGGTCTTCTGGGTCTCTGCGGGCGCCTTGCCCGAGGTGGCGTTGAGTTTGACGCCGGCGCCCTTGAAGTCCTTGCCGAGGGTGAGGGTCATGGTGGGCAGGCCCTGGGCGTTGGTGACGCTCTCGCCGGGTTTCATGGCGGCGCCGGACAGGCCGAGGATCTCGGCGAGGGCGCGGGCCTGGTCGGCCTGGTCGGGGGCGTACTCGAGGGTGGTCTTCGCGGCCTCCGCGTCGGCGTTGCCGCCGTTCTCCGACTTGGTGACGCCGGCCTGGGTCTGGAGGTACTGGAGTTCGCGCTGGGCGCTGCCGGCCGGGGCGCCGCCGTTGAGGACGCGGACGCGGACCTCGGAGGGGGCGGACTTCGCGCCCTTCAGGCGGGCCGCGACGGCGGCGTCCTCCTTCTTCTGCTTCTCCTTCTCCTTCTGCTTGACCTCGGTGAAGGAGACATCGTTCTTGATCATGTCGAAGACCTGCTGGGCAGGCCCGTCCTGGAGGACGACGGTCACCGGAACCTTCTCGGCCGGGTTGTCCTTCACCGGCACCGTGGCGAAGGTCAGGTTCTTGGTGTTGAGCTTGCCCAGTTCGAGGCCGAGGTCCTTCAGCTTGCCGATGTCGTCCATCTTGGAGTCGACGGTCAGCGCCTTGGTGGCCGCATCGGCGAGCTTCAGCATCTTCGACGGGCTGGTGAGCGTGTCGTTGGACTTCAGCTTGCGCATCAGGGAGCTGAGGAACTGCTGCTGGATCTCGATGCGGCTCAGGTCGCCGCCGAAGCCCACGGAGTGCCGCGTGCGCACGAAGGCCAGCGCCTGCTCGCCTTCGATGGTGTGCTCGCCGGCGGGCAGCTTCAGGTGCGAGTCCGGGTCGTCGATGGCCTTGGCCAGGCAGACCTCGACGCCGTCGACGGCGGTGGTCAGCGTCTTGACCGCGTTGAAGTCGGCGACCATGAAGTTGTCGGGCGTGATGCCGGTCAGCTCGGTGACGGTCCGCATGGTGCAGCTGGGCGTACGGCCGTCCTGGCCGAGGCTGTTGTTGAAGCGGACCCCCCGGGTGCCGGGGATGACCTTCGTCGTCCCGTCCTCCTGCTTGGTCGGGCAGTCGGGGATGTCGACGATCAGGTCGCGGGGGATGCTGAGCGCGGTGGCGTTGGACCGGTCCTTGGCCACGTGCAGCAGGATGTTGGTGTCGGCGTGGCCGGCGCTGCCCTTGTCGCCGTAGCCCTCGTTGCCCGCGCCGGTGCGCTTGTCGGTGCCGATCAGCAGGATGTTGATCGCCTTGTCCTTCTGGAAGCCACCGGTGCTCGCGCCGTCGTCGGCGACGGACGTGATGTTGTCGTTGAGGTGCTCCAGGTAGAGGTACCCGGCCGCAGCGGTGGCGAGGACGACGAACGCCATCGTGCCCCCGGTCCACAGCAGGATCTTCTTGCCCTTCGACTTCTTCTTGTCCGGCCGTCGTCGCCCGCGCCGTCCCTGCGGCGGTTCCTCGGGGGCCGCGCGGCGCCTGCGCGAAGGAGAAACGTCACGGCTCGGGGTGGGCGAGGCGGCGGGCGCGGACGCCTGGGCGTCGCGGCCGCGTGACCCGCCGGGTGTGCTGGATGTCTGTGACCCGCCGGGCGCGGCGCCGCGGGGGCCCGGGACCCTCGACTGCGGAGCGGAGGGGCCCAGTCGCAGTTCGTAGTCGCCGGTGTCCGGATTGAGTACCCACTGGTCGGCGGGGTCGATGCCATCCGCCCGCCCACGGCCTTGCGCGTCCACGGTCGTCCGAATCCTCCGTCTGGGCCACGCGGCGCCTTCCCCTCAAGGCGCCAGGTTCCGCTCACTCTGTGCACGGCCCCGGATGAAACCTCGCGGCAGGGCACACGGAGCGCTCACATTAACCGCCCGGTTCCCCATGAGGCGACGCCAGTGACACATCCCACTTCTCTTACAACTGGTCAATCCCGCACATTCTTTGGGCAAGAGTCCGCACTCTTGCGTCCGCCTTGCACCTAGATGGACGGCGCTTTACCCGCAGACGTCTTCGGCGGCGGTGTTCCCACTGAACGTCGGCGCCGGGGATGCACCGCGCGAGGGGGCGCGGGGGAGGGGGGAGCCGGTTCCCCTGCTTCCCCTGTCCACCGTGTCCCGCGCGTCCTGCCGGGGTGCCGCCTCGACGGCCACGGGCTCGTCCGTACGCAGCCGCGTGAACAGCTTCTCCGCGTCGGGCTCGACGAGTTGGTCCCGATTGGCGTCGCCCGCGTACGACTCCCGGGGAACGGTCAGGAACTGCGTGCGTTCGGTGGGAATGTGGCGCAGTCCGCGCGCGAGGTCGTACAGACCGCGCAGACTGGCGAGACCCGGATCGGTTGTGAGGGACGAGGTGGCCGCGTCCAGAACGGGATACAGCTTCACCGGATTCAGCAGGACGTCATTGCTCTGCACCTTGCTGACGAGCGCTCCCAGGAACCGCTGCTGCCGGTCCATCCGGTCGGTGTCGCTGCCGTCGCCGAGCGACTTGCGGGCCCGGACGTAGCCGAGGGCCTGCTCCCCGTCGAGCGTCACACGGCCCGCGGGCAGCCTCAGCCTCGCGTCCTTGTCGTCGACCGGTTCGCGCAGGCACACCTCGACGCCGTCGAGCGCGTCGACCATCCGCTTGAAGCCCTCGAAGTCGACGACCACGTGGTGGTCGATGCGCACGCCGGTCAGTTTCTCCACCGTGCGGACCGTGCACGCCGAACCGCCCGCCTCGTAGGCGTAGTTGAACTGGGCGAACACCGGCCGGGTGCGTGTCCCGTCCCGGTGGCGGCAGCCGGGCACGTCCACCATCAGGTCGCGGGGGAGGGAGACGGCGGTGGCGCTGTCCCGGCCCGCGGACAGGTGCAGCAGGATCGTGGTGTCCGACCGCTCGGTTCCCGAGTCGCGCCCGTAGTCCGCGTTGCCGTCACCCGCGCGGGAGTCCGAGCCGATCAGCAGCACGTTCTGGGCGCCGCGGACCAGCGAGGTGGGCCGCTCCTTCTCGTACCGGGCGAGCTCGGCGGCCGCCGCCTCGTCCGAGGTGATGTTGCCGTCCAGCTTGGCGTACACCGCCCACCCGGCCCCCACGGCACCGGCGGCCAGCACCGCGACGACGACGCCCGAACGCCGCAGCCGCCGCCTCCGACGCCGTCGCCGCAGCCCGCCCCCGGTCGCGGACGCCCCCGTCCCCGGCCCCGTCCCCGTCCCGAGGGGCCTCTCGCCGCCGCCCCCACCGGAGGGCGTGCCTGCGTCGTCGCTCACGTCTCCCTCCGTCCCGCACACGTGCGTTCCTACGACCATGACCCGAGCGGGCCCGGGGGGTGGACCGGGGCTGGCCCGAACGGGGCACGACAGCACCCGCGGAGCCTGCGGGTTGTCGCACGGGTCGGCGGCCTCTGCGGGCATTCGTGCCTCCCCCGGGGCCTTGAGGGGCCTGGGGGGTACCCCATGGGCGGCGCGGGCGGGCGCGGGCGGCATCCCGCCTGTCCTGGGCATCCCTGCCTGTCCTGGGCGCCCCGCCCGTCCTGGGCTCGCGCCTCGTCCTGGGCGTCCCGCCCGTCCCGGGCTCGCCCCCCGTCCGAGCCCCCCCGCCCGTCCCGGGCTCGCGCCGGCGCCGGGCCGCCGGTCGGCGCCGGGTCACGCACCCCCACCACGCGGGCCCCGGATCAACGCGGGGCCGCCCTCTCCGCCCCCACCTCACCCCGACGCCGGATCACCA